>JBBFMI010000001.1:0-56777 GCA_037478635.1 Candidatus Geothermincolales bacterium
GTCGCCCTGGACGAGCTGTGGGAGGTGGGAGGCGACAAGGGCGACAAGGTTAGCCTGGTGGACACCCTGGAGGACACCAGGGTCAAGGACCCCTCCAAGACTTACGAGTTCGAGGAGATGAAGGAGATCCTGGCCGATGCCATCAACCGGTTGCCGGAGAGGGAGAAGATAGTCATAACCCTGTATTATTACGAGGGATTGACCTTGAGGGAGATCGGGGAGGTCCTCGGGGTGACGGAGTCGAGGGTGTGCCAGATGCACACCAAGGCTATACTGCGTCTTAAGACCCGCCTGGCAAGCCTCAAGGGAACGTTCGAGTTGTAAGACTGAAGGACCCATCGTTCCCGTGCCGCGTCTCGTTTCCTTGTAGCCCTTTTCAGCCTGTGGTATATTGGTTGGTCGATATTTCACCCGGGAGGGCGAGATATCGGAGGATGTGGTAGAGAACGCGCGCCCGTGGACTTTCCTCCGGGGTGCCCGTGGAGGTCGGAGGGAGGGATGAAGCGGGCGGAGGAAAAACCGGAGGTGATTCGATGACCGTCGTATCCATGAAGCACCTGCTGGAGGCGGGGGTCCATTTCGGGCACCAGACCCGGCGATGGAACCCCAAGATGAAGAAGTATATCTACACCGAGAGGAACGGGATCTACATCATAGACCTCCAGCAGACCCTGAAACTCATCGAGGTGGCCTACAACTTCATCCGCGACCTGGTCCGCGACGGGGGGACCATACTTTTCATCGGCACCAAGAAACAGGCGCAAGAAGCCATCCGGGAGAACGCTCGGCGTTGCGGCATGCCCTACGTCGTCAACCGGTGGCTGGGAGGCACTTTGACCAACTGGGTCACCATCAGGTCGCGGATACAGAAGCTCCGGGAGCTCGAGGAAATGGAGGCCTCCGGGGAAATAGACAGGATGCCCAAGAAGGAGGCGACCAGGGTCAGGCACAAGCTGGCCAAGCTCCGCCGTAATTTGGAGGGCCTCAGGGACATGGACAGGTTGCCCGACGCCGTGTTCATCATCGACCCTCGCAAGGAACATATCGCCCTCATGGAAGCCAGGAAGCTGGAGATCCCGGTGGTGGCGGTGGTGGACACCAACTGTGATCCTGACCTGGTGGACTACGTAATACCCGGGAACGACGACGCCATCAGGGCGGCGAACCTGATAAGCAAGATAATCTCCAACGCGGTACTGGAAGGAAAACATCTCCGCGAGATGATGCAGGCCTCCTTGAAGGACGAGGCCGATGAGGGGGTTACGGAAGAAGAGGAAATCGGATCGGAAGAGGAGAGCGGGACCGAGGAGGAGAGTCCCGTGGAGGCATAGGCTCGGGCTCGGCGGATAGAAGGTAGGGGGAGGCCTGCTGGACACCGGTTTTCTGCAGAGCGAAAAGACGGAAGGAGGAATCGATGAGGATAGACGCTGCCCAGGTAAAAGCGCTCAGGGAGGCCACTGGAGCAGGAGTGATGGACTGCAAAAAGGCCCTGGAAGAAGCTGGGGGTGACCAGGAGAAAGCCCTGCGCATCCTGCGCGAGAAGGGACTGGCGGGGGCCAAGAAGAAAGCGGGAAGGACGGCTACCGAAGGGGTGATCGACGCATATATCCACATGAACAACCGGGTGGGCGTGTTGATAGAGGTGAACTGCGAGACCGATTTTGTTGCCCGGAACGAGATGTTCAGGAACCTGGTACACGACCTGGCCATGCACATAGCAGCCTCCAGCCCGCTCTACGTCTCACCGGAGGACGTACCTCCAGAGGTGCTCGAGCAGGAGAAGGAGATACAACGCCAGAGAGCCTTGAACGAGGGCAAGCCAGAGAAAGTCATAGACAAGATAGTGGAGGGAAGGCTGAACAAGTTCTACGAGGAAGTGTGCCTCCTGAAGCAGCCTTTCGTGAGGGACCAGGAGCGCACGGTGGAAGAGGTCATACAACAGGCGATCGCCACGCTGGGAGAGAACATCGTGGTGAGGAGGTTCGTCAGGTATCAGCTCGGGGAGACCCAGGCGGAAGGGCAATAGATGGGTCGAAGCGGCGATCGAAGGGTCATCGGGCGCCTTTGTGGGCGCCCTTTTGTTATATTGGAAAGGGAAAAGGTGGCCTTCGGGGTGTTGGGCAGAAAAGGCCGAGAGGAAGGCGAACGCTTGGGTCTTGCGGGGTTAGGATCGGACATCGGTCGTGGATTGGGAGGTTGGCCCAGTGGGAGAAGAACAGGATCAGAGGGAGAGAAAGGCTAAGCCTCTTTACCGCAGGGTGTTGATAAAGTTGAGCGGCGAAGCCTTCATGGGGAAGAAGGAGTACGGGATCGATCCGGACACGGTCAACGCCATCGCCGACGAGCTGGCCGAAGTGCATTCCCTGGGAGTGCAGCTTGCCATCGTCGTGGGGGGAGGTAACATCTTCCGGGGAATGGCAGCCAGCGCCAGGGGCATGGAGAGGGCGACCGCCGATTACATGGGAATGCTGGCGACCGTGATGAACAGCCTGGCCCTGCAAGACGCCCTGGAGAAGCGGGGGGTGGTGACCCGGGTACAGTCGGCCATAGAGATGCAGGCGGTGGCAGAACCGTATATAAGGCGCAGGGCCATAAGGCACCTGGAGAAGGGCCGCGTGGTGATATTCGCCGCGGGCACCGGAAACCCGTATTTCACCACGGATACCACGGCGGCCTTGCGGGCATTGGAGATCAACGCGGAGGCCATCCTCAAGGCCACGATGGTGGATGGGGTGTACGATTCGGATCCCATGACCAACCCCGAGGCGGTGATGTATTCGTCGCTGAACTACATCGAAGTGTTGCAGCAGGGATTGAAGGTGATGGACGCCACCGCCGTTTCCCTCTGCATGGATAACTCCCTTCCCATCATCGTTTTCAACATGACGGTTCCTGGCAATATAAAGAAGGTGCTTTTCGGAGAGAAGATCGGCACCATAGTCGCCTCCGAGGCCAAGTGTCGTGGCGGCGGAGGTTCAGCTGACCGCTAAGACCCGGAAGGGCATTGACCTGTTTTTGAAGAGGAAGGGAATTATTTGTTATCATCGAAAATTCCTGAAGCATGCACAGGGAGTGGAAGATCGCGGGAAAAGATATGCCGGGTCCATCTTAGGACGGGGAGGTAACCATGATAGACGAGGTACTTGAAGACGCTGAGCGCAGGATGAAGAAGACCATAGAACACGTGAAGGAAGAATTCGCTTCAGTGCGTACCGGTAGGGCAAGTGCCTCTCTGGTCAACAAGATAATGGTGAATTACTATGGCCAACCGACGCCCCTCATGCAACTTGCCTCCATCGGGGTCCCGGAGCCCAACCTTTTGGTCATATCTCCCTACGACAAGAGCATACTGGGCGAGATCGAAAAGGCCATTCAGCAGTCCGACCTGGGGTTGAACCCCGTGAACGACGGCAACGTCATAAGGCTTCCCGTCCCGAAGCTCACCGAGGAGAGAAGAAGGGAACTGGTAAAACTGGTGAGGGCGAAAGCCGAGGAAGGCAGGGTCGCCATCAGGAACATCAGGCGGGATGCGATCGAGGACCTGCGAGCCTTCGAGAAGGAGGGAGAGATAACCAAGGACGACCTTCATCGCGGACAGGAGGAGATCCAGAAACTCACCGACCGTTACATAGCGGAGACCGACGAGATGCTGAAGAACAAGGAAAAGGAGCTGATGGAGGTCTGAACGTGGCACCGGAAGCGGAGGGAACAGGAGGGGCGCCAGGGAGTCCCGGGTTCGAAGAGCCGGATAGCGTATGGAAGAGATTGGGACGGCGCTTTTCTGACCTTCTCGTTAGGGTCGTGAGCGCCGTGATCCTCGTCCTGATCGTCCTCCTGCTTCTCTGGTGGGGAGAACTCCCTTTCACCCTCGGCATCGCCATCATCTCCGTGTTCGGCATCAACGAGATATTCCGAGCCTTTTACGCGAGAGGTTTTAGGCCGGTGGCGATACCGTCGTTGGTGGCCGGAGGATCGTTGCCGATCGTTGCCTATTATTTCCAAGATAGGGATGATGGTTTCGCCTGGATTACCTTGGTCTTCGCGGTCTACCTTCCCATCCTTTTCCTGTGGGGTCTTTTGCGCAAGGACCACCGCCAGGTGGCCGAGGATCTGGGTCTATCCATGTTGGGCGTCACGATGGTGGGTTTCTGCCTCTCCCATTTCGTCCTCATGCTGGGACTGGACGCAGAGAAGTCCTGGAGTGCGCCCTTTTGCGTTATAGCCCTGGTTTGGGTTTTCGACGCGGTGGCCTATCTTACGGGGACAGCCTTCGGAAAGAGGAAGATAGTTCCATCGATAAGTCCTGGCAAGACCTGGGAAGGCACCCTCTGCGCGACTCTCGTAACCTTTGTAGCCGCCTATCTCTTATACGCATTTTTGGATAGGGACTGGCTGGGACTGGGAACTGCCATGGCCCTGGCCGCCATTACCTGCGTTTTGGCTTTCCTGGGGGACCTTTCGGAATCGCTGCTCAAGCGCGAGCTTGGCATAAAGGACATGGGGTCCCTCATCCCGGGTCACGGCGGGGTGATGGACAGGTTCGACAGCATGCTGATGACGGCGGCGGTTTCCTACTATTTCCTCCGCTTCCTGGTGTTCAAGATCTGACGGGCAACGCGCTTTTCCGACCACCGCCCTTAAACGATGTTCCCCGGCGGATCTTACCATGACCCGCAAAGGCCCACGTCGCCACGCTGAAGGCCGGCACGCCTCCTTTTCTCGCGGGGCCGGAAGAAATGCACGGGGGTTAACTCCTTCTGAAGATGCGCAGGTTGTCAGGAGCTTTGACCGGATAGGTGGTTGCAAAGCAATGAGCGTTTGGCTTGGACGGGACGTATGGACGCACCCCGAGATTCGATCAGGTGCCCGCAGCGTGCCTTGAACCTATATTTCGAGGTTGTCGGCTCTCCGCGACTTTATAATGTTTCTATGACCGGGGACGTGGATCTGAAAGGAAGGATCTCCAGAGGAAGGATCGGGCTGGTTATCCTGGGCTCCACCGGTTCCATCGGCAGGCAAGCCCTCGAGGTGGTCCGACTCCACCAAGACCGATTGCGGGTGGTGGCCTTGGTGGCCCGCGCCAACGTGGGACTGCTGGTGGAGCAGGCGCGGGAGTTCCGCCCCCTCATGGTGGGCCTGTTGGAGGAGGGCCCCGCGACGGAACTGAAAAGGGAACTGGACGGAACGGGCATCGAGGTAAGGGCGGGGCCCGATTGCCTGGTTGAGGCGGCAGCACACCCACTGGCCGATACAGTGCTCAACGCGGTGGTGAGCTCGGCCGGTCTGCCCGCCACCCTGGCCGCGCTGGGGGCGGGAAAGAGGTTGGCCTTGGCCAACAAGGAGAGCCTGGTAGCAGGAGGTGAACTGGTTCTCAAGGCTTTAGACTGCGGCGGGGAGCTCATCCCGGTGGACTCGGAACACAGCGCCGTGTTCCATTGTCTCACCGGAGAGGACCCCGGTTCGGTGAAAAGGTTGATCCTGACCGCGTCGGGCGGGCCATTCCGAGGACGGAGGAGGGAGGAGCTGGAGAGGGTTACCCCGGAAGAGGCGCTCCGGCATCCTACCTGGAAGATGGGGTCGAGGATCACCGTCGACTCAGCCACCCTGATGAACAAGGGACTGGAGGTGATCGAGGCCCATTACCTCTTCGGGATCCCCTACGAGCACATCGACGTGGTGGTACATCCCCAGAGCATCGTCCATTCCATGGTGGAGTTTCGGGATGGTAGTTTCGCCGCTCAGCTGAGCGTGCCCGACATGAGGATTCCCATAGCCCTGGCCCTGTCCTATCCCGAGAGGTGGGAAACCCCGGCACGACGCACCACCTTGGACGACCTGAGGGAACTCACCTTTGAGGAGGTGGACCGCGAGACCTTCCGATGCCTCGAGCTGGCTTACCGGGCGGGGATGATTGGAGGAACCGCCACCGCGGTTCTCAATGCCGCCGACGAGGTGGCGGTGGAGATGTTTTTGCGAGGAGAGATCGGGTTTTTGGATATTGAAAGGATGGTGGGAGCGGTCCTCGACGACCATCAGCCCGGAAAGGTGGAAACCTTGGATGACGTGATGGCGGCCGAGGAATGGGCGAGGGCAAAGGCCATGGAATGGTGGGAGGAGACCCGTAGATGAGCTTCATCTTGTACCTGCTGGCGGTGCTCGCCTCGGTTGTGGTGCTGGTGATGGTGCACGAGCTGGGCCATTACCTTGCAGCTCGTGCGGTGGGGGTCAAGGCTACCGAGTTCTTCGTGGGATTCGGGCCTCGGATCTGGAGTTTCCGCCGGGGAGATACGGAATACGGTTTGAAGTGGATACTGGTGGGAGGATACGTGAAGATCCTGGGGATGAATCCCGACGAGGAGGTGAGCCCCGAGGACTGGCCTCGGTCTTACCGGGGAGTTCCCCACTGGAAGAGGTTGTGCATCATCCTCGCCGGCTCTTTGTTCCACGTGATCTTGGCCCTCGTGCTTTCTTTTTCCGCCATCTATTTCGTGGGGGTGCCCAATCCCGACCGTCCCACCACCGTCATCGCCGAGGTGGGGAGGTATATGGAGGACGGGGTCGAGGAGACCCCCGCCTGGAAGGCCGGGTTGAAGGAGGGCGACCGGATCCTGGCCATTGACGGCGAAGAGGTCGCGGATTGGTGGGGGGTGCGGGAGTACATCCGGCAGAATCCCGGCAAGGAGATCACCCTGACGGTGAAAAGGGGAAAGGAGACCCTCGACATAACGGTGGTCCTGGCGACCAGGGAAGACGGTGGAGGGTACCTCGGCGTGAGCCCCCTGGAGGACAGGGACCGATACGGGATAGGTGGCGCGCTGGTCCAGACCGGCAAGTGGTTCCTGCAGGCATCTTATGGCGTTTTTTACGGGATATACCGGATGTTTAGCTGGAGCACCTTCAAGCAACTGCTGGGGATATCGGAACCCACGCCGGAAAGACCGGTGACCGTGGTGGGGGCTTCACGGCTGGCGGGAAAGGTCGCGAGTTACGGCGCCTTTTATTTCCTCAACTTCCTGTCGTTCATCCTCCTTTTCCTGGCCTACGTGAACCTGCTTCCCCTCCCGCCCCTGGACGGCGGCCACCTCCTGGTCGTGCTGGTGGAGAAGGTGACTGGCCGTGATGTGGACCTCAGGAAGCTCTACCCGGTGGCGGTGGTGGTGATCGCGTTTTTCGTGACCATGTTCGTCCTGACTTTGAGGTTGGACATCCTGAACCCCATCCAGCTCCCGTGAGGAGGCGTGGCGTTGGAGAGGAGAAGAAGCAGGAAGATCATGCTGGGATGGATACCGGTGGGGGGCGATGCCCCCATCACGGTTCAATCCATGACCAACACGCCCACGGAGGATGTAAGTGCCACCCTCCGCCAGATAGAGAGGATGCACGCTGCCGGCTGCGACATCGTCCGGGTGGCCCTTCCCGACCTGGATAGCTGTGAGGCACTGAGAAAGATCGTGAAGGCGTCGCCCGTGCCGGTGGTGGCCGACGTTCACTTCGATCACCGGATTGCCCTGGAGGCGCTGAAGGCGGGGGCCCACGGCCTGCGCATAAACCCGGGCAATATCGGCGATGATAGGAAGGTGAGGGAGGTAGCCAGGGCGGCGAGAGAGGCGGGGGTTCCGGTCAGGGTGGGGGCCAACGCCGGCTCACTGCCCCGTGACCTCCTGGAAAGATATGGGAGTCCAACCCCGGAGGCTTTGGTCGAGAGCGCTTTGCGGGAAGTGGCCATGCTGGAAAGGGAGGGGTTTGACCTCATCAAGATATCCGTGAAGGCCAGTACCGTGACGGCCACCATAGAGGCCAATCGTATAATAGCGGATAAAGTGGATTATCCCCTGCATCTGGGTATCAGCGAGGCGGGTCCCGTCTGGTCGGGCACCATCAAGTCGGCGGTGGGCATCGGGGCCCTGCTGGCCCAGGGCATCGGCGATACCATCCGCGTGTCCCTGGCGGGTGACCCAGTGGAGGAGGTGAGGGTGGGACGCGCCATCCTCCGGAGCCTGGGACTTTCCGAGGTGGGCCCGGATATCGTCGCCTGCCCCACTTGTGCCCGGGCCCGCATCGATGTGGCCGCCCTGGCGGAGGAACTGGAGAGGAGGTTGAAGGATAGCCGCGTGTCGTTGCGCATCGCAGTGATGGGTTGCTCGGTCAATGGGCCGGGAGAGGCCCGGGAGGCAGACATAGGGATAGCGGGGGGGAAGACCAGGGGTCTTTTGTTCCGCGGTGGAGAACCGGTGGGCTGGTTTCCCAAGGAAGAACTATTGGAAGTGCTGTTGAGGGAGGTGGAGAGGGTCTCCCGCGAGGGTTCCTCGGGGTGATGCGTTCGAGGATGCGATGAACCTTGCCGCCTGGGACATGAACCGTGAAATCGCGAAAATGCCCGAGCGGGAGGTTTTCACGAGGATTATCGCTAACCTTTGAGGAAGCCACTACTCGAGGGCCTATGAAGATGAAACGGAGGAGGAGATGAGGCAGAGCAGGCTATTCGCTCCCACGCTGAAGGAGTCGCCGGCGGACGCCGAGATCGCCAGCCACAGGCTGTTGGTGCGAGGCGGCTTTTTACGGCGGGTGGCCTCCGGCATATACGACTTCCTTCCCCTGGGCGTCCGGGTGGTCAGGAAGATCGAGAGGATAATCCGGGAGGAGATGAACCGGGAGGGGGCGCAGGAGGTCATCCTCCCCATCCTTCAGCCCCGGGAGCTCTGGGAGGAAAGCGGGCGCTGGTCGCGTTACGGCGAGGAGATGATGCGACTTAGGGACCGGGCGGGGAGGGATTTCGGCCTCGGGCCGACCCACGAGGAGGTCATCACCGCCCTGGTGCGAGACAACATCAGTTCCTACCGGGATCTGCCCCTCAATCTCTACCAGATAGGCGCCAAGTTCAGGGACGAGGTGCGCCCGCGCTTCGGCCTTCTCCGCGCCAGGGAGTTCATAATGAAGGACGCTTACAGCTTCGACCGGGATGAGGAGGGCATGCGGGAGAGCTACAGGTCCATGTACCGGGCCTATTCCCGCATCTTCGATCGCTGTGGGCTGAGGTGGATGGCGGTGGAGGCCGATACCGGGCTCATCGGGGGCGACGTCAGCCACGAGTTCATGGTCCTGGCGGCGGTAGGGGAAGACAGGATCGTTCACTGCGAGAACTGTGGATATGCCGCCAACATAAACCTGGCGGAATTTAAAAGGGAGACAGTGTCCGGACCCGAGCGACCACTAGAGAAAGTGAGTACCCCGGGACAGAGGACGGTGGAGGAAGTCAGCGGGTTTTTAGGGGTAAAGCCCCACCAGCTCATAAAATGCCTGATGTACCTGGTGGAGGGAAAACCGGTTGCCGTGCTGGTGCCCGGGGACAGGGAGGCGGGAGAGGTAAAGCTGGAAAGGGCGTTCGGCACGTCGGAGTTCCGGTTGTTCAACCAGGCCGATTGGGATAATTTTCCACAGTACATCCAGGGTTTCGTCGGGCCGGTGGGGCTCGACGGGGCCGAGATCCTGGCGGACCTTTCCCTCGAGGGCGCTCGAGGGATGGTCTGCGGTTCGAACCAGGAGGACCATCACCTGGTGGGGGTAGAGGTCGGCAGGGATTTCCAACCGTCTCGTTTCCTCGACGTCGCCCTGGCCAGGGATGGCGACCCTTGCCCGAGGTGTGGAAAAGGGCTCAAGGTGGCAGCAGGCATCGAGGTGGGCCAGATATTCCAACTGGGCCTCAAGTACTCTCATTCCATGAAGTGCACTTACACCGATGAGAGGGGAGAGGAAAGGCCGGTTTACATGGGTTGCTACGGCATAGGGGTGACCCGCTTGATGGCCGCCATAGTGGAGCAGCATCACGACGACAGGGGCATCATGTGGCCGTTGGAGGTGGCCCCCGCCCACGTACACATCTTGCCCCTCAATTACGAGAGGGAAGAGCGTAGGCGGGGAGCAGAGGAGATCTACCGAAGGCTCGTGGACGAGGGTTTCGAGGTGCTCCTGGACGACAGGGAGGAAAGCGCGGGGGTGAAGTTCGCCGACGCCGATCTTTTCGGCATCCCGTTCCGGTTGGTGCTGGGCCGGACCTACGAAGAATCCGGGAAAATCGAGATCCAGGCCAGGGCCACGGGGGAGAAGGTCATGGTGGACCAGGGGGAGGCAGTGGCCTGGGTGCGCGAGGCGGTATCCCGGTGAACCTCGTGGCGATGGGGCTGGCCGCTGGCGATGCAGTATATGGTAGAGGGGAGATTCTCCGGGAGCCAAGGGCATGAGAGAAGGTGATTCTCCGGCAGGCAACTCAAGGATTGATCCAGGTGACCATGAGTGCCGGGAAAGGAGGATAGGGCGTTGAGGGAGCGGGAGGAGCTCTGGAACGTAGACCGGGGTTTGCGGCGTTTCGCCGCCGCGGCATTCCATCCCCTGGGATGGGGGCTTGCCCAGCTGATGAGCCCCAATTCCATAACCCTTCTCTCCGCGGCCCTTTCAGCGGCAACAGGTTATTTCTTCGCCGTTGGACGGTTTTTCCTGGGAGCCTGGCTCATGCTGGCCGCCGGACTCCTGGACATATGGGACGGTCAAGTGGCCAAGCTTACTGGGAGGGTCTCGCTCCTGGGGGCATTTCTCGATTCCACCGTGGACCGGGTCAGCGACATGTTCTATTCCTTCGGGGCTCTGTACTTCTTCGTCGCCGATGGCGTCCACGACGTGGCGTTGATGATTGCCGGTTATATATTCCTGTCCACCATGATCAGTTACGTCAAGGCGAGGGCGGAAGGCCTGGGACTTGCCTGCTCCGGTGGGTTGCTGGCACGTCCGCTGCGGATGCTCCTGTTCGGCTTTCCGCTGTATATATTCGGGGTGGTGGGAAATCTCTGGGTCTTCCGCGGAGCGCTCATACTCTGTCTCGTGCTCGGGATGGAAACTTTTGTAAGAAGGCTTCTCATGGTGGTGAGGGACGCGAGCAGAAAGGACTTGTCCCCATCAGAGCCGCTGGAGATCGGCGGGTGATCCCATGACGACTGATTTATAGCGAGGTTGGGGTTCGACGACCTGCAAGGACTTTGGGGGAGGGAGATGGAAGAAAAAGGAAGTCTCCGGGGCACCCTTTCCGGTTACCTCAATTACTTCGGCCTCAGGTTATTCTGTTTTCTCGCCGGCGTCATCGATCCGGAAAAAGCCCATAGGATAGCGTCAAGGTTAGGGGATGTCGCCTATTTCCTGTCGAGGAAAAAGAGGGCCGTGGTGAAGGAGAACCTACGGAGGGTGTGCCCCGGGGCGGGCGAGCGAGAACTGGATTCGATGACCAGGAAGAGCTTCCAGAACTATGCCCGCTACTGGCTGGATTTCCTCCGGTGCTGGCACCTCACGTTCGAGGAGATATATCGGATGGTCGTTCCCCACGGAGTGGAATGGATAGACCGTTGCCTGGAGAAGGGCAAGGGGGTGATATTTGCCCTGCCCCATTTTGGGAGCTGGGATATGCTCGGTGGCTGGGTCGGCCTCCAGTACCCGAGCATGTGGGCGGTGGCCGAACAGCTCAAGCCACGAGCGCTCTTCGAGTTCCATACCGAGCTCAGGAGGAGGATGGGGATCAAGATCATCCCCCTGGGGGAAAACACCGCCGAAAGGGTCATAAAGGCTTGCATGGACAACGGCATAGTATGCCTGCTTTCCGACCGGGTGGTGGCCGGGAGTGGCGTGGAGGTGGAGTTCTTCGGGGAGAGAGTCCTCTTCCCGGTTGGCCCGGCACTGCTGGCGGTCAAGCTCGGCACCCCCATACTTCCCTGCCTCACCATCCGGGAGGGCGGGATGTACCACGGCTACGTGGGGCCACCCTTGGAGGTGGAGGTCACCGGCGATACCCGGCGGGACGTCCAGGTGAACATGCAGAAGCTGGCGAGGGTCTTCGAGGATTTCATCAGGCGCGACCCCACCCAGTGGCACATTTTCCAGCCCATCTTCGCTAAAACGAAGCGAGATGGTGGTCGATAGTTGGGGCGAAGACGTTCATCCGAGCCTGGTGTCGACCGATAAGTGGGGACCGAAAGGGAATAAGGCGGGATTCCGTCGTGTGGAGTACGGGTTGGGTGGTTTTTCATAGGCCATCGGATAGACGGGGGGTGGCCGAGCTGGAGAAGTTCAGCAAACTCTGGAGGATCATCAAGCTCTTCACCTTGATCGAGGGCAACCCGGGCGTTAAGGCGAAGGACCTGGCAGAACGCTGCGAGGTCTCGATTCGTACCATATACCGGGATATCCAGCTGATGAAGCTGGCCGGTATCCCCCTTTATTACGACGACGGTTACCGAATCGCGGAGGGCTTTTTCCTGCCCCCGCTGCAACTCGACCTCATGGAGACCCTTTCTCTCCTCATGGGCGCGGAACTTCTTGCCCGCCAGAAGGGAACCCCTTTCCAGAGGGGCATCGAGAGCGCGGTCCAGAAGATATACGCCTCCTTGCCCGCGGGATTGAGAGAGGAGGCCCGCCGGGAATCAGCGAGGTTCAGCCCCGCGTGGCAACCGGCGGTGGATTACCAGCGACGCCTGTCCATCCTGGAGGTACTGGAAGAGGCCATCGAGGAAAAGAGGTCAGTGCGCATCGATTACCGGGCCATGTCCACCGGCGAGTGTACCGAGCGGCTGGTGGATCCCTACGGCTTCCTTTTCCGGAGCAACGGTTGGTATCTCGTGGCCCATTGCCATCTCAGGGGAGAGATAAAGATATTCAAGGTGGACCGCATCCTCGATGCCGTCATCACGGGGGACAGGTTCGAGGTCCCGGAGGACTTCAACATCAGGGAGTACATGGGCGAGGCCTGGCAGTTGATGAGGGGAGAACGGGTGTACCAGGTGGCAATACAGTTCCCTCCCCACGTGGCCCCCTTTGTAACCGAGTGCATATGGCATTTCTCCCAGACCTGTGAGCCTCGGGAAGACGGCAGCGTCATCCTGAGGTTCCGGGTAAGCGGGTTGGAGGAGCTGGCCAACTGGCTGTTGGGGTTTGGCGGTGACGCCCGGGTCCAGGAGCCACGGGAACTGGAGGATCTCCTGGTGGAGAAGGCATCCCGGGTTCTCCAGGTATATAGAAGGTGAGGAGTCCCAGTGCCTGATCGATCGATGGCGTTTTAAGAATAAACGCTGAAATCGCCCTATTAGATTTGCGGGACTGTTCCGTTTTTCACGCAGAACCCTCATCCGTTCATCGATCTTGGTTTCCCGTTGATGGGAAATCGAGGTAACCGAGCCATCCCGTCTGGTTTTATCGGCTATCCTTTCCGCCAGCGCGCCGTGACCGTCAGCCTACGCCTCTCACGGGGGGTTGATAATGGCAGAATACGGGGTTAAGCATTTGCTTGATTCAGAAAAGCGCCCCGTGGTTAATCCGATGATTCCCCCCCGTCTTCGCAGCTCATATGCCAAGGGAGACGATATACGATGCCGAAACCGGTTCAAGAGAAAGGCGCCGCCTCGCGGCGACGCCCTTCTCTTCGTCAAGTTCTAGCGCGCAGCGGCGGTATCAGCTACCGGAAGACGGGGAATACATGGCCCGCAGTTCCTTCTTGAGGATCTTGCCGGTGGCGGTGCGGGGCAGGGCCTCGGCGAAGACCACCTTCTTGGGGATCTTGTATTTTGCCAGCTTTCCCTGGCAGAAGTTGATCACTTCCTCCTCGGTGATCTCGACTCCCGGCTTGGGGACCACGACTGCCAGGCCCACCTCGCCCCACTTCTCGTCGGGTATTCCGATGACCCCCACGTCGGCCACCTTCTCGAAGCCCATGATCACGTCCTCCACCTCCGCCGGGTACACGTTCTCGCCACCGCTGATGTACATGTCCTTCTTCCTGTCCACCAGGTAGAGGTAGCCCTCCTCGTCGATGTAACCCATGTCCCCGGTGTGCAACCAGCCATCGGTGATGGATTCGGCGGTAGCCTGCGGAAGCCTCCAGTATTCCCGGATCACGTTGGGCCCCCTGACCCATACCTCCCCCATCTCGCCCCGGGGAAGCTCGTTGCCCTCCCCGTCGACCACCTTTATGTCGGTGTGGAACACCGGCTTTCCACAGGAGCCTATCTTGCGGAGGGCATCCTCCCTTCGCAGGGCGGTGATGGCGGTGGCCGTCTCGGTCATGCCGTATCCTTGGTTGAAGGTGACGCCCTTTTTGAGCCATGTCTCGATCAGGGGCCGTGGACAGGGGGCTCCACCGGCGATGAAGAAGCGCACGCTGGAATAGTCGGTGGTCTCGAACTCCGGCACCTGGGTCATGAGCAGGAACATGACCGGGATGCCGAACATGAAGGTGATCCTCTCCTTCTCGATGAGCTGCAGGGTCTCCGAGGGATTGAAGAACCGCTGTATGACCACTCTTGATCCCACGTACATGGCGGGGAAGGCCGATACCGCCAGTCCCCCGATGTGGAACAGGGGAGCGCAGGCGATGCTCGAGTCGCTGCTGTCGAAGGCGTACATGTGGATCGAGTTGATGGCGTTCCACTGGGTATTGCCGTGAAGGATGCAGGCGCCCTTGGGTTTTCCAGTGGTCCCCGACGTGTACATGAGGATGTGGATGTCGTCCAGGGTGACCGGGGCATCCGGGACCGGCTCGTCGTCGGGCATGTCCGTGATCACGTCTTCGTAAAGGGGGTCGGCGGGATTTCCGCCCTCCTTTTCCGCGATGAAATTGGCGATGCTGGGGACCTTACCGCGAAGGGCGTCCGCGGATACGGTGAACTCCGGGCTGTAGATGAGGGCGATGGGCTCCGAGTCGTTGAGGATGTACTCCAGTTCGGGGGGAGCCAGGCGGAAGTTCAGGGGCACGATAATGCCGCCCAGCTTGTTAAGGGCGAAGAGGATCTCGAGGAAGCGATGGCAGTTGGCCATGAGGACCGAAACCCGTGTCCCCTTCCTCACCCCCATCCGTTGCAGGGCGTGGGCGGCCTTGTTCACCCTTCGGTTGAACTCGCCCTTGGTGAGCTCCAGGTCGCCGCACTTTATGTACGGTTCGTCGGGATAACGGTGGGCCCACCGGGTTGGCCATTCGCCCACGTTCAGGTTTTTCCATTCACCGGCTATCATTCGTGGCACCTCCCTCCTTCGTGGACCTGGGTTTCCCCTCCGGAGAAGTCAGATCTCCGGACAATTAGCTCTCTTTTCCGAGAAAACGGGAAAGGATGGAAGCATGCCAGGAATCGGTCATCACCCCCTCGCGTTTCTGCTTTCCGTGCGAAATCTCCCCCGCGCTCGTCCTCCCCTCGTCGTTTTTGCCGACCTGTCCGAGACAGCCCAATTCAATTTATTGCCTGTTCTGGTCCCGTTTAAACCCGGCCTGCAGCGTGAACGGGCAGAGAGGTTACTGGCATAGGATCCATCCATGTGCCTCCGCGATTCCACGTGTGGACTGATTTTGGAATCGGGTTTTCCCAGACTGCCAGATTAGCTGTCAGCCCACCCGGAGGAGGATCTTAAGTGAATAAGAGAACCGGAGGAGGTGGGTACTGATGGTCGGGATGAACCGGATAAGGGGAGAGCGTCAATCTTGGGCGGCTTATCTGCTGTGGCTGACCTTCGTCGGGCATCGTTGGTATCTGGGAAAGCCTTCCATCCTTTACCTGCTGACCTGCGGCTATTTTCTGCTCGGCTGGCTTTTCGACCTTTTCCGCATACCAGGTTGGGTCAGGGAGTATAACTCCTTCGTCTACCAAAGGGAGATGGCCCGGAGGATGATGGCGAGGTCGGTCTACGCGCCGGGAAAAGTGACGGTGACCTCCGGGGAATCGGGTTCCCCGGCGGAGGGGGAAGGCGTCCCCGGAAAGGAGATCGGGTTCGCCGGCTCGGATCTACCCTTAAGCCCTGCCGGGAGAGGGGGAATGGTGGCCAGGCTCACCGATTGGGCGAAAGAGAGTCCGGCACGCCTGGCCATCCTCGGCGCGGTGGGCCTGGTGGTCACGGTCTCCATAATAATTGCGGCCATATCCGGTGGAAGTGAAAAGGCGGACAAGGATTCCTTGACACACGGTGATGGCGTCCGCGGGTCGGGGGTCGGGCAGGAAAGCGAGTTGCCCATGGAGATACTGGAACCTCGGGGCGAGGTCGTCCAGTCGCCCACCGTTAACCTGGTGGGAAGGACCGAGCCGGGGGCAAGGGTCGAGGTAAGCAGCGGGTGGGGAGAGAAAAAGGAGGTCTTTGCCGGGGAAGACGGTATCTTCACCTGCCAGGTGGGATTGAGAGAGGGGTACAACCTCCTGGTCATTCTGGCAGAGACAGGGGGCAAGAGCACGAAAAAGGAGAAGGCGATCCAGTACCAGGTCGACGAGGCTACTTACAAGGCCCAGTGCAAGGTGATCGACTACCGGGAACTAAAGAAGAACCCCGATGCCTTCAAGGGCGTGAGGTACGTGGCCGAGGGGAACGTGGTCCAGATCATGGAGTCCGGCGGTCAGACGGACATGAGGGTGAAGGTGGCCGGCAGCGAATGGGATGTCCTGGAAGGCATCGTGTACGTGATATACGCGGGATCGGTGCCCGCTTACGAGGACTCTCGGGTCAGGTTCTGGGGCGAGATCGAGGGATCCCATACCTACACCTCGGTGGCCGGGTGGAAAGTCACCTTGCCGCTGGTGGAGGCAAGGTACGTGGAAGTGGTGAAAAGGTGAAGCGCGGCAGGATGCTCGAAGCGCGAAAGGAAGCGGCGAACCGGGATTTTTTTATACTGCGGGAGGGCGTGAGGGCGGTTTGGGCCACGGGATCTCCTGGTCTTTCAAGGGGGCAGCCCGGGGGCGCTCTGTCCTCGCTTCCCCCTTAGCGCGGGCGGGTGAATTTCTCCCATTTCTCCCGGATCATCGATGCTAAGGGAAATACCGCCAGGGGCAGCAACATGGAGACGCTCCCGGCGAAGGGTATCCAGGGGGTGTTAAGCGAGAAGGGCTGGCCGGCCTTGGAACACCACCAGAGAGATAGCCCCAGGGAAAGGCCGAGGGAGCATGTAACCCCGGAGATGAGGGAGGCCCAGGCGCCGGTGGCGTCGGCCCTTTTCCAGAACAAGCCGTAAAGATACGGGGCTATGAAGGCGCCGGTCAGGGTTCCCCAGGAGATGGACATCATGTTGACGATGAAGGACCAAGGCTTCAGGGCAATGAGAAGGGAGAGGCCCACGAAGATGGCGCACAAGATCCTCATGAGGAGGGTGCTGCCCCTCGCCCCCAACCTCCTCTCGCCCCCCATCAGGTCCACCACTACCGAGGAGCTGGAGATGAGGACCAGGGAGGATAAGGTGGACATGGAGGCGCTCAGTACCACCAGCATGATGATTATGGCGAGCCCCTGGGGCAGGTATTGATTGACCAGGGTGGGCATGAGGTTATCCGCGCCCAGCTCTTTTACCTGCTCAGCGGTGAAGAAGACCCGGGTGAAAGCCCCGGAGAAATAGGCGCCGAAAGTGCAGATGGTCGCGAAGACGGTGGAGACCACCATGGCGCGGCGGGCGGCATCAGCGCTCCTTATGGAATAGAACTTCTGGACCATCTGGGGCAGGCCCATGGGCCCAAGGGAGGTCAGCACCACCAGGGAAAGGAGCCCTAACCAGGCGGGCGGGGAATGGGACGCCTGTTGAACGGAGACGCTACTTACCATCCGAAGGGTCTCGCCGATGGCACTCCCCGTGTGGGTGGACGCTCGAGAGACCACGAATATGACCAGGAGAAGAGAGCCGGCAACCATGATCAATCCCTGCAGGAAATCGACCATGGCTATGGCGAGGTATCCCCCAAACACGAGGTAAAAGCCGGTAAGGATGGCCATGAGGGTCAGGGCAAGGGAGTAGTCTATTCCCAGCACCTTTTCGAAGAGATAGGAAAGCCCCATGTAGACGGAGGCTGAATAGGGGAGCAGGAACAGGAAGGTTATCACCGCGGCTACCTTTAGCAGGACTTCGCTACCGTAAAGGGATCGGAACAGCTCGGGCATGGTCATCGCACCCAGGCGGGTGGTTAATTCCCGGGTGGGAGCCGCCAGCAGCAGCCAGGGAAGCAGGGTGCCCACCAGCGCGTTCCCTACGACGATCCAGAGTCCGCCCAGGCCATAGCTCCAGCCTATCCTGCCCGCGTAACCCACGAAGAGCACGGCGGAAAAGTAAGTCGTGCCATAGGCAAGGGCGGATACCCAGGGACCGATGGAACGGTTGGCGAGGAGGAAATCGGATATGTTCCTGGTCCGCCTGGAGGAATACAGGGCTATGGCCACCAGGGCTGCGATGTAGGCCGCCAGGGCTATGATCCTTGCCGCGTTCATGGGGACCTGCCTGTCCAAAAGACCGGCCTATTTTAACATGGACGAACTTTTGCGGGAACGAAAGGGCTTCCAGTTCGCGGGAGCTTCACTTGGGCGGGTCGACACCCAATCCTCCTTTCAACCCCCACCGTTCCTGGCCACCTCTCAAGCGGTCATGCTCGGTCTACGGTGGAGATGGTTTTTCAATGCGGCAGATTGACTCGTATTTCAGCCCTTTCCATGAACTGAAGACGGATTTTCCCTGAGGGGCCGATACGAAAAAAACGAGACTGAACAGGTATTGGATTGATTTGGAATCCCCTTGGACTCACCGCTCCTTTATTTCCAGCTCCATCACCGGTCCGTCCAGAGACCAACTGGCCACCGAGGACGGAAGCCCGAAGAGCACCTCGTAATACCCCTGGAGAAGTCCCACCATCAGGAGGTGGAGGGCCGGGTTTATCAGTCGCATGAAAAGGCCGTCGGGTTTTACCTGGAATTCCTCGAGGTAGCCCAGCCCCCTTACCGCTAACAACCGCCTGAATTCGTCGAGGGTACCGATATCGCTGGGGGAGTAGATCCCGCCCTCCTTCACGAATTGACGTTGGGCTTCCACTATGGTCCTGGGGATCTCCTCCCCGAGTTCCCTCTCCATTTCGCCGAAGACGGCCTCCAGGTAAGCTGGCCCCACCATGCAGACACGCCGCCCGGTGTTTTTGTCCCTGATGGTGCCCCCTTTCGTTTCCCAGGAAAACCAGGACAGCTCGGCGGGTCCTCCACATCCTTCGCAGGTCTCCAATGCATAATCCACCTCTCGGTAGGGGAATTTCTTGGTCTGGAGTCTTTCCCTGAACTGTGGCGGGTGCTCGGAGGGGAAGACTTTGATCCATACCCTGTCTTCCGCCAACGACCTGTACACCACGTCGTTATCCCGGGAGGTCACCGATTCCACTGCCCCCGTCATGTCCCCGCACCACAGGGGCACCGAGTAGGGATTGATGACCACCTGGGCAAGATGGTCTTCGTCGTCGTACTCCAGGCGGTAGCCCTCCAGGACCGGTTTGCCGTAGCCCATGACCACGGATATGGCGTTGTTGGCCTGGATAAGGGGCTCCACCGGGATCTCCTTCTTCCTAACGCCCTCTTTCACCTCCGGCGGGGTCAGCCGGTCGATGTAATCCCGGGTGGCCCTCCTCTTCGTCTCTATGATGATCCTCTCTATGGGGACCGTGAGTAGATCCTCGATCTTTCTGAACAGAAGGTCCAGGTTGTCTACCTCTATCAGCACCATTCGATGGTCGGGATCGAGGCTCTGCACCGTGACGCCCCCCTTCATCCAGCGATGGTTGCTCACGAAGAGCAGGGGAGCGCCACAGGATGGGCAGAATTCGAAGGCGTTCTCTTCGTTCATGTCTCCACCCCTCGCGATTCGTCCTTTTTCGCACCTGATTTCCTGATTAAGCGCATTTTAAAGATTGATGGTGAAAGTTTTGCCACCTCGATTCAAGAGTAATGGTTATCGCTGTGAAACCCGACGGCTTTTTCATTAGAATACCCGCATGAAGGTACTCATGATATCGCCGTATTCGTGGGGCGTCCCGGGAGGCGTGAACCGGCACGTGGAAGGCCTTTCCAACGCCCTCCGGAAGAGGGGACACCTGGTGTCGGTCATGGCCCCGGATGGCGACAGGAGGGGGGAGATAATCTCGGCGGGAAGGTCGGTGCCGGTCCCCTTCAACCGTTCCGTGGCCAGGGTCGCCCTTGATCCCCGGGCCATCCGGACGGTGATCTCTATCCGCGGATCCGGGTTCGACCTGGCCCACATCCACGAACCCCTGGTCCCCTTGCCTTCATTGCTCTCCCTGGCGCTGTTGCCCGCCCCGCTGGTGGCGACCTTCCACGCCGCCCGGGAGGAGGGCAGCGTGGTCTACGCAGTGGGCAAGGGGATTTTCAGGCCTTTACTCGAACGACTCGAGGCCCGGATAGCGGTAAGCCCCGCAGCCCTCGATTTTGTGTCCAGGTATTTTCCCGGAAGCTACCGTGTTATCCCCAACGGGGTGGATACGGAGAGGTTCTCCCCGGGAGGAATCAACCTTAGAGAGAGGTTGGGCTTGAGGGACGACGATTTTGTGTTCCTCTTCGTGGGCCGGAACGAACCCCGCAAGGGACTCGGCCTGGCGGTGGAGGCATTTCGCCGGGTGAGGGAGCGCCGGGCCGAGGCGAGGCTCTTGGTGGTGGGGGCGAGGGATGTCCCGCGGGAACGAGGCGTGATATCGCTGGGGATGGTGGACGAGGAAAGTCTTCCCGCCGCGTACCGCACTGCCGACGTCCTGCTCGCGCCGTCCCTCGGCGGGGAGAGCTTCGGCATGGTCCTGGTGGAGGCCATGGCCTGCGGGGTTCCCGTGATCGCCTCCGATATCCCGGGATACAGGTACGTCCTGCAGGGGGGCACGGGAGGAAGGCTTACGCCGGTGGGAAGTGTCGTTGCCCTGGAAGAGGCCATGATGGAGATCCTGGAGGAACCGAGTCTTAGGGAAAGGTTGGCTGTTGAGGCCAGGAGGAGGGCCGAGGAGTTCTCCTGGGAACGGGTCGCCCTACAGGTGGAGGAAGTGTACCGGCAGGTAGTTGACACCTGAGCGGATCGTGCCCGGCGGTATCAAACCGAAGTGCGCTTTCGGGTAGCGGTGATGGATATGGGACGCGTCTTCCATGGATCGGGAGAACCATCGGATAGGTGGATGTGGAGGAAGGAAGGGAAACGCCATGGACATTGACGGGGTCCGCGACTTCTGCCTCGAGCTGGCGGAGGAGGTAAGGGGGGTGGTACGCCCTTACCTGGGGAAACCGGAGGCCCGCCACATGGTGGGCAGGGGAAGCAGCGGCGATTCCACCTTCTCCATCGACGAGTACGCGGAGAAAGTCGTGGAAAGCCGGGTGGGAGAAGAGGCGGAGCTGGCATACTTCTCTGAAGACCGGGGCCTGGTGAGCGAGGGAGGAGAGAAGTGGGTGTTAGTGGTGGACCCCATCGATGGGACCAGGCCCGCGGCGGCGGGCCTCGAGGCCTGCTGCGTTTCCATCGCGGTGGCCTCGCTGGAAGGCAGGGAGCCCACCTCGCTTACCTTGGGAGACGTGGCCTATGGCTTGATCAGGGAGATCAAGAACAACGCCCTCTTCGAGGCCGTAAGAGGAGAAGGGGCTGAATACCGGGTGGAGGGCAGGCGGGTGGAGATAAACCCCCTCCCTCACGAGGATATATCCACCCTTTTCTGGACCATCGGTTTCCGGGGAAGGCCCGCGCTTCCCCTTGTCATCGCCCTGGAAGAGCTCATCGACGCCTCCAGCGTGGACGGGGGCCTTTTCGATTTGGGAAGCGCGACCTATTGCATCACCCGCCTCCTGACCGGCCAGATGGACGCCTACGTGGACATCGGGGACCGCATGCTGCGGGAGATCCCAGCTCTAGGCGAGCACTTCACCAGGATAGGTCACGGGCATGTGCTCAACAACACCTCTTATGACCTGGCCGCGGCTCACCTTGTGGCCCGGGAGGCGGGGATAGCGATATCGGACGCCTTCGGGAGGGAACTCGATCGGTACCCCCTACTGGCGTCGGGCAGGGAGGGCCAGCTTTCGTGTATAGCGGCGGTGTCCCAGGGCCTTCTGAAAAAGCTGGTGGAGATGGTGGACAGGGGCATCGAGAGGCTGAGAGGCTATTACCGGCTTTGAGTTTGCCTCGCTTGAGGCTGGCTTATCGAGCAGGGAGAGTGGTAGGGCTTGAGCCTCGTCAGTATCTTCGTCATCGCTTTCGCGGTCGGGCTGTCCGGGGCCCTCTCGCCTGGTCCCCTGCTGACGGCAACGGTGGGCGAATCTTACAGGAGGGGGTTCATCGCCGGGCCACTGCTGGTGGCAGGCCATGCCACTCTCGAGGCACTGCTATTATTGGCGCTCCTGCTGGGACTGGGGAGGCTCTTCTCCCACACCACCTTTTTCGCCGTGACCGCTCTGGCCGGAGGCGCCTTTCTTATCTGGATGGGATGCGGTATGGCGCTGGAAGCGCGACGGATAACGTCGCAGGATCCAGATGATTCCTCCCCTCTGTTAAGGTGGGGCCCCTTCGGTACCGGGTTTCTGGTAAGCCTTTCCAATCCTTATTGGATCTTGTGGTGGGCCACCTTCGGCTTGAGTTATCTCACCCGCTCCATGGAGAGGGGGACGGCGGGGGTGATCTCCTTCTACTTCGGCCATATATCCGCCGACGCCGCCTGGTACCTGTCGGTAGCCTTCCTTGTGGCCACCGGGAGGAGATTCCTCCCGGATCGCTTTTACCGGGCGGTGGTGGTGGGTTGTGCCCTTTTCCTGGTGATACTCGGTGGGCGCTTCCTGGCCGACGGGCTCTCCCACTTCACCTGATTTCCGGTGCCAAGAGGCCCCTGGGGATGGAGAGTCACGGTCATGCGCACCGAGGTCTTGCCGGTGGCCCCAGGGATGGCGTCAGACCCCGGGACATCAACCCTGCCGTATCTTGTGGAGCCCTCGCTGGGGATGTCGGCAATGTCTGAGACCACAAGAAAAAGGAAACCAGATTGACGAGAAAGTGGTTATATACGCTCATACGTCCATGTGGCAAATTTAAGAAAACGAGCATCCAGCCCATGTGTGGGGTCTGGGCGTCATTGGAACAGCGAGGTGGAGCGCAGTGTCTTATCTTTATGCTATGGTTTTCACGTTGACCCGGTTTAACGGGCCGTGAGGTGGAATCTCGAGGGAAAGGAGCGGCGCCATGGTTGCCCTGATAGTGGTCCTGGCGGTTCTGGGTCTGGTCATCCTCTACGTCATCTTCTATTACAACAAGCTGATCCGCTTGAGGAACCAGGTGGACAATGCCTGGCACCAGATAGACGTGCAGCTGAAGAGGAGGTATGACCTCATCCCAAACCTGGTGGAGACGGTGAGGGGATACGCTGCCCACGAGAAGGAGGTCCTGGAGCGGGTGGTACAGGCCAGGGCTATGGGCATTGGGGCGCAAACGGTCGGAGAGCAGGCCCAGGCGGAGAACGCCATCACCCAAGCGCTCAAAACCCTTTTCGCCGTGGCGGAGAACTATCCCGATCTCAAGGCTAACCAGAACTTTCTCATGCTCCAGGAAGAACTCGCGGGCACGGAGTCGAAGATAGCCTATGCCCGGCAGTTCTACAACGACATGGTGATGACCTACGACACGGCCCGCCAGAGGTTCCCCGGGAACCTCATAGCCTCCATGTTCTCCGGGGTTTTCACGCCCAGGGAGTACTTCGAGATAGAGCTGGCCGCGGAAAGGGAGGTCCCAAAGGTCTCCTTTTAACGAGAAAAAGGGAGGTGGTTCCCGGCAGCGCCGGGAGCGCTTGGTTTATGCGCAGGTGTCGACGGGCTACCTGCTGGTCCGGAGGTGTGACTGTGTATGGCCATGACCACTTTTTATGAGGAGATCCGCAAGAACAAGCTGAAATCGGCGTTTCTGGTGTCGGGATTTATCGCCGTTGTCCTCTTGCTGGGGTATTTCGTGGGGCTCATATGGGGCAGGGATTACGCCATGTTCGGCCTCTTGGTGGCGACGTTGATCGCCATCGTCATGTCCCTGGTCAGTTATTATCACAGCGACAAGATCGCCCTTGCCTCGGTGGGCGCTCGCCCGGTGACCAGGGAGGAATATCCTTACTACGTCAACACGGTGGAAGGGTTGGCCCTGGCTGCAGGCATTCCCATGCCCAGGACTTACATCATAGAGACCCCCGCCATGAACGCCTTCGCCACCGGTAGGGATCCGGAACACGCTGCCATCGCCGTAACCACCGGGTTGCTGGAAAGGTGTAACCGCCTGGAGCTGGAGGGGGTGATAGCCCACGAGATATCTCACATCAAGAACTACGATATCCGCCTCATGTCCATGGTGGTGGTGTTGGTGGGCCTGGTGGTCATCTTCTCGGAGATCATGTTGCGCTCGCTGTTTTTTGGAGGGGGAAGGAGAAGGAGCGAGGGCGAGGGCCAAGGCGAAGGCGTCGTGTATCTCGTCCTGATGCTCCTCGGATTGGCTTTCCTGATAATATCCCCCATTTTGGCACAACTCCTGCAGCTTGCCATATCCCGCAGGCGGGAATTCCTCGCGGACGCAAGTGCCGCCATGCTGACCCGCTATCCCGAGGGCTTGGCCAGCGCCCTGGAGAAGCTGACGGTGGAAGCCAAGCCCTTCCCTCAGGCGAGCAACGCGGTGGCCCACCTGTTCATCGTCCAGCCATTCCGGGCGAGGGTTAAGCCGGGAAAGAGATATAAGACCAGCATCTGGGATACCCATCCACCGGTGGAGGAGAGGATCCGGCGATTGAGAGCCATGGCGGGCCTGGAGGGGATGAGGGGTCCCGAGCAGGGATGAGAGCGTGGTAGGGGCAAGCGTGCCCATATGGAAGCAGCCGGCCTGGCGGCTACCCGGATCCGGACCGGGATCAAGGATTGGTGTGTGCAATACCGGGATTCCTCGCTTTACATCATTAGCTTTGGGCAAGACCGGTCTTCTCAGCGCGGTTCTGGGCTTTACATGGTACTGAGGTCGTCGAAGGACGCCCCTTCATCTCGGCGGAAGGTCGTCAGCGGCGGGCTCGCTCTGGCGACCGTACGTGCCCATACATGGAAGGCGAGATACTGTTGCAGTTGAGATAAGACCCCTGATTGTGCGGTCTTCCTCGATTGAAGCCCGACTGTTGGTTGAGCTAAACTAAGATTAGCCCGAGAGGGCTTTATTAATTAGCGAGAAATGCCATCCGGTTGTTTGCGATGTTCCTCCTCGCTCCCGGTTCAAGGCGGGATGGTGGATCCGAATCGATAGATGGATAATCCTGTTGTCGGAGGTAGATAGAGATGGAGGAGACGGGAACCCTGAGGGTGAAGGCCGGCCTGGCCGAGATGCTCAAGGGCGGGGTGATAATGGACGTCACCACGCCCGAGCAGGCGATGATAGCCGAAGAGGCAGGTGCCGTGGCCGTCATGGCGCTGGAAAGGGTCCCCGCCGATATCAGGGCGGCGGGTGGAGTGGCCCGAATGGCCGATCCGGAGATAATCGAGGCCATCATGGAAAAGGTGTCCATACCGGTCATGGCCAAGGTGAGGATCGGGCATTTCGTAGAGGCCCAGATCCTGGAGGCCATCGGAGTGGACTACATCGATGAGAGCGAGGTGCTGACTCCCGCCGACGAGAAGAACCACATAAACAAGTGGGATTTCAAGGTGCCCTTCGTGTGCGGCGCCATAAACCTGGGAGAGGCGCTCCGGCGGATAGCCGAGGGGGCGGCCATGATACGGACCAAGGGAGAGGCCGGGACCGGCAACGTGGTGGAGGCCGTCCGCCACATGCGGACCATCCAGGGCGAGATAAAGAGGCTCACCGTGATGGAAGAGGAGGAATTGATGGCTGCCGCCAAGGAGATGGGGGCTCCCTACGAACTCGTGAGATGGGTGGCCGAGCACGGGAAGCTCCCGGTGGTCAATTTCTCCGCCGGTGGTATCGCTACCCCGGCCGATGCCGCCCTGATGATGCAGCTGGGGGCGGATGGCATTTTCGTTGGGTCGGGGATCTTCAAGTCTGAGGACCCGGTGGCCCGTGCCCGCGCCATCGTCAGGGCCACCACCCATTACGACGACCCGAAGATACTGGCGGAGGTATCCCGGGGACTGGGCAAGGCGATGGTCGGCCGGGATATCGCCGAGATAGGAAGGGAGAACCTGATACAGTTCAGGGGTTGGTGACACGGGGTCCTTCCCGCTACCGGGAAGGACGAACTCGGTCTGTGCCAGGAGCGATTTGGCCATTTAAGCGGGTGGAGATCATGCTGCAGAGCAAGAAACCGACGGTGGGAGTGCTGGCCCTGCAGGGGGCGGTGAGGGAGCATATCCGTTCCCTGGAGGACTGTGGAGCTCGGGGGGTGGCCGTGAAATATCCCTCCGAGCTTTGTTTATGCGAAGGGTTTGTGATTCCCGGGGGCGAGAGCACCACCATAGGTCGGTTGATGAGGGAATACGGCTTCATCGAGGAGATAAAACGCCTGGCCGGTGAGGGGATGCCCATATACGGCACCTGCGCCGGGCTCATACTCATGGCCCAAAGGCTCACGGAGGGGGAACAGCCTCTTTTGGGGCTGATGGACATCACCGTTCGCAGGAACGCCTACGGACGGCAGGTGGACAGTTTCGAGACCGACCTCCGGGTCAAGGGGATACAGGACGAGGAGAGGCCTTTCCGCGCCGTTTTCATCCGGGCACCGTGGATAGAGGAGGTGGGCAAAGAGGTAGAAGTGCTGGCGGTGCACCGGGGAAAGGTGGTGGCCGCAAAGCAAGAAAATCTCCTGGTGACCGCATTCCACCCCGAGCTTACTTCGGACGGGCGTGTCCACATGCTCTTCCTGCGCATGGTCATGGAAGGAGGACCGCCATCCAGGCACAAGGACCCGGATGCGATCCGGGAAGAGATATCCTCCGTTGAGGGGGGGATTAAGAGGTAAAGGGATGAGGGACGAAGAAGTCGTAGTTGACGGGAGGTAGAGATGTCGGGTCATTCCAAGTGGGCGAACATAAAACACCGCAAGGCGGCCGAGGACGCCAAGAGAGGGAGGTTGTTCAGCAAGCTCTCGCGCGCCATCATCATCGCCGCGCGGGAAGGCGGCGGAAACCCCGAGACCAACCTGGCCCTCGCCCATGCCATAGAGAAGGCCAAGAGCTATTCCATGCCCAAGGAGAACATTGAGAGGGCCATCAAGAGGGGCACCGGCGAACTCTCCGGGAGCAGTTTCGAGAAGATCACGTACGAGGGATACGCGGCCAACGGGGTGGCCATAATGGTCGACGTCATGACCGATAACCGGAACCGGGCCGCGGCGGACATCCGCCACATCTTCTCCCGGGCCGGGGGCAGGCTCGGGGATACCGGGTGCGTCAGCTGGATGTTCGAGAAAAAGGGGATAATCATCGTCAACAAGGATAGCGGTGCCGACGAGGACGTGCTGCTGGAAGCCGCACTGGAAGCCGGGGCGGAGGATATGAAGACCGAGGATGACCACTGGGAGATAATCACCGATGCCTCTTCTTTCAAGCAGGTCCTCGATACTCTGAAGGAGCAGGGAGTGGAAGTCGCCTCGGCCGAGGTGACCATGTTGCCCAAGGATACGGTAAAGCTGGACAAGGATTCAGCGCGCAAGGTTCTGAAACTGGTGGACGCGCTGGAGGATTACGACGACGTGCAGGAGGTCTACGCCAATTTCGACATACCCGACGAGATCTTGCAGGAACTGGCGGAAGAGGGGATATGAGATGATCGTGATGGGCGTGGACCCAGGTCTGTCCTCTACGGGCTACGGGGTGCTGGAAGCATGCGAGTCCCGCCTGAAGGCGTTGGGCTTCGGCCAGATAAACACCCCGCCCGGCAAACCCATGTCGGAGCGCCTGGCTATCATCTATGGAGGGATAAAGGAGCTGATCCTTTCCTACCGGCCGGAGCTGGTGGTGGTGGAGGAGATCTTCTGGGGCTCCAACGCCAAGAGCGCCATGGCGGTGGGACATAGCAGGGGAGCCGTGCTCCTGGCCGCTGCCCACTGTGGGGTGGGAGTGGAAGAGTACACCCCGTTGCAAGTGAAATATGCCCTGGTGGGCAACGGTAGAGCGGAGAAGAGACAGGTCCTTTACATGGTCAAAGCCCTCCTGGGGCTGGAGGAAGAGATAGGGTCCTCGCACGCGGGGGATGCCCTGGCTTTGGCCATATGTCACGTCCACCATTCGGGACCAGGGGCGGGCAGGATGGCCCGGGCCGGGCGAGCTTGAAGCGGGGCGTCACCAGCAGTATTTGTCCCATAACGAAACGAGAACGGGGAGAGAGGTCCACGAGGAGGCACTTTGCTCGAGTTCTTGGAAGGACGGGTGGAGGAGAAGAGGGCGGATGGGGCCGTGATAAGGGTGGGGGGTATCGGTTTTTTCGTCCATCTCTCCTCCCAGTCCCTTAAAGCCCTGCCCTCCCGGGGAGAAATGGCCCGGGTGTTCTTACACTTGCTGTTGAGGGAAGACGGGGCCACGCTGTACGGCTTCACCACGCCGCTGGAAAGGGAGATGTTCCAGCATCTCCTTTCGGTCAACGGGGTGGGGCCCCGGGTTGCCATGGGCATTCTATCCGCCTACAGGCCGGAGCAGCTTCTCAGGATCGTCGCATCGGGTGACGTGGAGTCCTTGACCGCGGTCTCCGGCGTGGGGAAGAAGTATGCCCAGAGGATCGTCCTGGAGCTGAAGGACAGGATGGCTGGCATGGTATCGGGAGCGGAGATGCCCCGTGGCGGGGAGGGTACGGATCTTCTGCGGGAGGTCGCCGAGGCCCTGCGTCAGCTCGGATATACACCCGGGGAGGTTGCCGAGGCGCTGAACAAAGTTCCCGTTGCATCGGAAGAGGAGGGGACGATCACCGTGGAGGAGGTCCTGAAATCGGCCCTGCGCGTTTTGGGCAAAGGGTCCAACCGAGGGTAGAACGAGGTGGAGGGAAAGTATCCAAGGTAGTCACGGCGGGGCGTGTAGAGGGGTCGATAGCGAAGGGAGCGGATGATCGGCAAGGACCATGGGAAAGGATAGGAGTGACGAAAGGCTGCTGGACCCGGTGGTGAGGGAAGAGGAAAGGGAATACGACCTCACCCTGCGTCCCCGTTTCATAAGGGAGTTCATAGGACAGGACAGGATCCGGGAGCATCTCGAGATCTTCATCCGGGCCGCCCGGGAACGGGGTGAACCATTAGACCACGTACTTCTGTCCGGTCCACCGGGCCTGGGCAAGACCACCCTGGCCAGCATCATCGCCAACGAGCTCGGGGTTTCGCTGAGGCAGACATCGGGCCCCGCCCTGGAGAGAGCGGGAGACCTGGCCTCCATCCTCACCAACCTCGAGCCCGGGGACGTCCTGTTCATCGACGAGATCCACCGGCTGAACCGGGCGGTCGAGGAGGTCCTCTACCCCGCCATGGAGGATTACCAGTTGGACATCGTCATAGGCAAGGGGCCGGCAGCCCGCTCCATCCGCCTTGACCTCCCTCCCTTTACCTTGGTAGGAGCGACCACGAGGAGCGGTCTTCTCACCTCGCCCCTGCGGGACCGCTTCGGGGTTCACTGCCGCCTGGATTACTACCGCCCAGATGAGTTGAAGGCCATAGTGATGAGGTCGGCCCGGATCCTGGGAGTGGATATGGAGGAGGAAGGCGCAGAGGAACTGGCTCGCCGCTCCCGGGGGACCCCCCGCATCGCCAATCGGTTGCTGCGGAGGGTCAGGGATTTCGCCCAGGTGAAAGCGGAGGGAAGGATAACCCGGGAGGTGGCCTGCGAGGCCCTGGCCCTGTTCGAGGTAGACGAGATGGGGCTTGACAAGGTGGACAAGCTGATCCTCACCACCATCATAGAGAAGTTCGGAGGAGGCCCGGTGGGCGTGAACACCCTGGCGGTTTCGGTGGGCGAGGAGATCGATACCCTGGAGGAGGTTTACGAACCCTATCTCCTTCAGATCGGTTTCCTCCAGCGGACCCCCAGGGGAAGGGTGGCCACCGAGAGAGCTTACTGCCACCTGGGATACGGTTTGAAAAAAGAGGGCACGTTGTTCTGAACCGTACCTTTTCCACCGTGCGGCAAGAATGAAAAGGGAATTACTCGTTGATGCTTGTTGCGGTCCATGCGCTATGGCCGCATTGCGATGCCTGGAAAAGGACCCCAGGGGGATGTTCTTTGTCTTCTATAACCCGAACATCCATCCGTACACGGAATATGCCCGGAGGCGGGAAGCCTTCCTGCGGGTCATGGAGTTGGAGGGAGCTGAGTTCGAGATAATGGATTACCGGCCAGAAGAATGGATCAGGGCGGTGGCGTTCCGGGAGGAAAGCCGCTGCGAGATGTGCTACCGCCTGAGGCTGAGGCTGGCGGCGGATAAGGCCTCGGAAAAGGGATTTGGGTCGTTCACCACCACTCTCTTCTCCAGTCCCTATCAGGATCACGAGATCATCGGAAAGATAGGAGAGACCCTGGCGAAAGAGAAAGGCCTCCACTTCCTCCGGTGGGATGGAAGGGACATATATAGGAAGGTGCTCCAGGAAGCCAGGGATAAAGGAATCTACACGCAGCCGTATTGCGGCTGCATCCTCAGCGAGAGGGAGAGGTATGATCCCATGTCGCGAAGGAAGGGAAGCGGGTCAAAGCTTCATGGATGAGATAAGACCCAACCGTCGCGGAAAGTGGGCCTGCGGGAATCCGTCATGAAAAAGGAACTCTTCCGCTATGACCTCCCCCCGGAGCTCATCGCCCAGGAACCCCTGGAGGACAGGACGGCGAGCAGGCTCCTGGTGGTAGATTGCGAGGGCAAGAAGTGGGAACACAGGCGGTTTACCGACCTGGTGGAGTATCTGAGGTCGGGCGATGTCCTTGTTTTCAACCGGAGCCGGGTCAGGAAGGCCAGGCTCAGGGGTCACAAGCGGGAAAGCGGCGGAAGGGTAGAGGTCCTCCTCCTGGGGGAAAAGGGCGAGGGCGTGTGGGAAGCCCTGGCGCGACCTGCCCGCCGTCTTCCCGAGGGGACCGTCCTCCTCCTGGGTAAAAGCGGTTTGGAGGCGGAAGTGGTCTCCCGCCTGGGAGAGGGGAGGATCTTGGTCTCGTTTAAGGGAATGAAAACACACGAGGTAGAGAAGTTCCTGGAAGAGGAGGGGGAGGTGCCCCTTCCGCCCTATATCCGGAGGGAATTGAGGGATCAGGATAGGTATCAAACGGTATACGCCAGGGAAACCGGTTCGGCTGCAGCTCCCACCGCCGGCCTTCATTTCGACCAGGCCATCCTCGAGCGCCTGGGATCGATGGGGGTGAGGACCGTCTTCCTCAGGTTGGACATAGGCATCGACACTTTCCGTCCCATCGCCGAGGAGGAGGTGGAAAGACATCGGATACACCGGGAATGGGTTTCGGTGGAAGAGGGAGTGTGCCGGGAAGTGAACGAGGCGCGCCGTAGGGGGAACAGGGTTATCGCGGTGGGGACCACCAGCGTCAGGGCCCTGGAGACGGCCGCGAAGTTTTCCGAGGGCGAGCTCAGGCCCTATTCGGGTTACACGGACCTCTACATTTACCCGCCCTACAGGTTCCGGGCGGTGGACGGGATCATCACTAATTTCCACCTGCCGGAATCAAGCCTCCTGGTGATGATATGTGCCTTCGCCGGCAGGAAGCTGGTACTTTCCGCCTACGAGGAGGCGGTCAGGGAGAAGTACAGGTTCCTGAGCTTTGGCGATTCTTCGTTCTTTATCTATCCGAATGGCTGGAGGATGCCCAGGGATTGAATGGCGACAGGTAATCCCAGGTCCTGATCGGGTGACCGCGAGCGCATGCGGTAGCCCGGAGGCTTAGCGATAAAAAGGTCACCTCGCGTGCACTTCCCTTTTTCGCTTCCCTTATAATGCTCTTGGTCTCCGGGAGTATCGGACTCGGACGGGGCGGATAGGCGTTGTAAGAAGTTCAAGGAACGCTGCACTCGATCGTTGTCTCGGGAAGATGGAGTTCACGATATTGAGTAGGGACATGGGTTCCAGGGCCCGCCTGGGGCTTATCAAGACGTCCCGGGGAGAGGTCAGGACGCCCGCCTTCCTTCCCGTGGGAACCAGGGGTACGGTGAAGGCCATGGCTCCCTGGGAGCTGGAAGAACTCGGGTACGAGATGGTCCTTTCCAATCTCTACCATCTTTACCTAAGGCCGGGAATAGAGACCATTAAGGAGGCCGGTGGACTTCACCGGTTTGTTGGCTGGGATAGGCCGATTCTCACCGACAGCGGCGGTTTCCAGGTCTTCTCCCTATCGAGGATCCTCGAGGTGGAAGATGAGGGGGTGAGATTCCGCTCGGTTTACGACGGTAGCGAGGTGTTCATGACCCCTGAAGAAGCGTTGAGGGCCCAGGAGGCGCTTGGCTCCGACATAGCGGTGGTCCTGGATTACTGCGTGGGATATCCCGCGCCGGTGGAAGAAGCGGAGAAGGGCGTGGAGCTCACCCGGAGGTGGGCCCTGCGGTCTCTGGCTGCGCGTTCCTCCTCGAATGAACAGGCCGTGTTCGGCGTGGTGCAGGGCGGCACTTACCCGGAATTGCGCCGCAGGAGCGCCGAAGAGCTGGCCCAGATGGATTTCGACGGTTACGGGATAGGAGGGCTCTCGGTGGGTGAGCCGAGAGAACTGATGGTGGAATGCGTGAAGATCCAGACCTCGATCCTCCCGGAGGATAAACCCCGCCACCTCTTGGGCGTGGGGGACCCCCTGGGAGTGGTTATGGCGGTATCGCTGGGGGTGGATCTCTTCGATTGCGTGCTCCCCACCCGCATGGCCAGGACAGGGGTGGCCCTGACCCGTGACGGTCGATTAAACCTCAGGAATTCCAGGTTCGCCAGGGATCACGGTCCCCTGGAGGAGGATTGCCCTTGCCCCGCCTGCCGACGGTTCAGTCGTGCCTACTTGCGTCACCTCCACAAAGTGGGCGAAATGCTTGCTCATCGGCTTCTCACCTGGCACAACCTGCAGTTCATGCAGCGACTCATGCTGGATTGCAGGGAAGCGATCGCTGCTGGTAGAATGAACGAGTTAATCGGGCGCTGGAAGGAGTGGGAAGAAAGGGAGCGGTCAAAAAGGGTTGACATTGCGGGAGAAAGGGACGGGTAAAAGATGTCCGAAAACGTTATGTCCATCGTTCTCATCCTGGTACTCCTTGCCATCTTTTATTTCCTCCTCATAAGGCCGCAACAGAAGAGGATGCGGCAGCAGATGGAGCTGATCCGCAACCTGAAGGTCGGCGACGAGGTGATGACATCAGCGGGCATCTTCGGTACCGTGCATCAACTGGAAGAGGACACCGTCCTCCTGGAGGTGGCGGAGGACGTGGTGATAAGGGTGGCCAAGAACTCCATCGTGAGGAACTTCACCTCCGAGGGCTCGCAGCAAAGCCAGGAGGATGAAGGGGAAAAGGATTGAACGGGTAGACTGAGAACCTTCCGGGACGGGCCACCGGGAATTAATAAGGTAAAGTGCCGCCGCTTCCCGCCGATTGATTCCCGATAGCATCCTTTAACCGATCTCGCTTGGGAAGCGCTTGATTTCAGGTGTAGCGAGAGTTCCGTGATGGGGGTGGAACTAGTGAAGAGCAGAAGGCCCTATTTATGGTTGACGGCGCTGATAGTGATCCTCCTTGCCATATACATCCCCGTGGCGGTCGGACGCTGGACGCCGCGCCTGGGATTGGATCTCCAGGGGGGGATAAGCGTAACCCTTAAAGCACTGGGAAACGTCGGCGCCGATCAGATCGAGAAGGCGGCCGACATCATCCGCCGCAGGGTTAACGCCCTGGGCCTGACCGAGCCAGTGGTGGCCCCTCAGGGCAACAACCGCATACTGGTCCAGATACCAGGAGAGCAGGACCCGGACCGGGTACTCTCCATCATCGGGAGTACCGCCCAGCTGCAGTTCCGGGAGGTGCTCGAGATAATATCGCCCACCGACGAAAAGTACGAGTCCACGCCCCTCACCGAGATTGATCCTACCGACCTGGAAAAATACCAGGCCCTCAAGGACCAGGAGATCGTGCTCCCTTATAAGGGAAAGGGCGACGAAGAGATAAAGCTGCGCCTGGCTAAAACGGAGCTCACCGGCGACATAATAAAAGACGCCCAGGCGGCGGTGGATGACCGGCATGGAGGTTACAAGATCCTGTTCGAGCTCACGCCCGAGGCTTCCAAGCAATTCGCGGACCTCACCACCCGCTTGGTGGGCAAGCACCTGGCCATCGTGATGGACTACAACGTGGAATCCTTCCCCACCGTCAACGAGGCCATTACCGATGGCAGGGGGGAGATAACCGGCGATTTCACCCGCGAGGAAGCCCGGGATCTGGCTATGGTGCTCCGCATGGGCGCGTTGCCCGTGGAGTTCGAACCCAACCCGCTGGTGGAAAACGTGAGCGCGTCACTGGGAAGGGATTCCCTGCGCCAGGGACTTATAGCGGGCCTGGTGGGCCTGGCACTGGTTCTGATCTTCATGCTGGCGGTCTACCGGCTCTTAGGGATCGTAACGGCAATGGCCCTTTTGCTCTTCGGCCTGTTCATGTACGGGGTGATAGTGCTGCTCGGCCACTTCATCGATTGGTCGCTCACCCTGGCCGCCATCGCCGGCGTGGTGGTATCCGTGGGGATATCGGCGGATTCCAGCGTGGTCTTCTTCGAGAGGCTCAAAGAGGAAGTCAGGGAGGGCAAGAAGGTACGCTCGTCGGTGGACCGGGCTTATCGTTCCGCCTTTCGCACCATCATCGCCGCCGACGCCGCGACCTTCATAGCCGCCCTGATCCTTTGGCTTCTGGCCATGGGACCGGTGAAGGGTTTCGCCTTCACGCTCGGGCTCTCCACCGTGTTCGACGTGTTCATATCCTACGCCTTTACCCGCAACGCGGTAAGCCTTCTTTCCCGGTTGGAGGCTTACAACAGGCCGCGGAACGTGGGCGTGGGGAGAGAGTACCTGGGGAGTGAGGCGTGATGTATATAAAGGGCAAGGAATACAAGTTCAGGATAGTAGGGGACTCCCCTTTAAGGCCACCTAACCTCTATTGGTTCGGCTTTTCAGCCTTCCTCATCGTGGTGAGCGTGGTGGCCCTTTTGACCCTGGGCATAAACTGGGGGATCGAGTTCAAGGGGGGATATCTCCTCAAGGCTCGCCTGGGGATGCCCGCGGACGTGGGAGAGGTGAGGTCGATACTGGCGGGATTCCAGGAGCCAGGCCTGGAGAAGAGCATTATCCAGACCTCAGACGAAGGGCTCGTTCTGAGCCTGCGCATGCCCTATATCGAGAACGCAAACCGGAGAAAGGAGGTAATCGACGGCATAAAGGGGGAACTCGAAAAGAGTTACGGACTCGCCGAGCTCCTCCAGGAAGAACAGGTGGGATCCGAATGGGGCGTGGAAGTCAGCCGGAAGGCGATAATCGCGCTGTTGGTCTTCCTGCTGGTGATCCTGGTCTATATTACTTTCCGGCTGGAGTTCAAGATGGCCGTGGCCGCCATTCTGGCCTTGATCCATGACACCTTGATAACCGTCGGCATATATTCCCTGTCGAGGAGGATGGTAAGTCCGGCCACGGTGATCGCTTTCCTCACCATCCTCGGTTATTCCCTCTACGATACCATCGTGGTGTTCGACAGGGTGGAGGAAAACACCAATCTTTATGCCAAATCGCGGATGGCCTTCAGCGATATAGTGAACGAGAGCGTGAACCAGACCCTCATGCGTTCCATCGGCACCTCTGTCACCACCCTGCTGCCGATCGTTACCATATTGATCTTCGGAGGAGAGACGCTGAAGGATTTTGCCTTCGCCCTTTTCCTGGGGGTCCTTCTCGGGGGGTACTCGTCCATTTTCATAGCTTCGCCGGTTCTTGCCATGTGGAAGGAGAGGGAACCCCGTTACGCTGCCCTTAGGGAAAGGGCACAACCATCCGTAAGGGCGAAAGACCTGATATTGAAGCCTGATTCGAGGAAACCTGCCACGGTCGAAGGCCTCAAGGGGACCGAGGAACCTATTCCACCATCGGAGGAGGCGAGACCGACTCCCGCTGGCGCGTCGGGGGGAGCGAGAGCGAGGACTGGCGCGAAGAACTCGAGCGGGCCCGCAGCCGGGAAAAAGAAGGCGACCACCAAGGGGCCAGGTGGAGGAAAGAAGAAGCGCAAAAAGAAGAAGTAAGAAAAGAAGAAGTAAGCCATCGCCAAGGGAATCTGTTATAGGCTTGAAGCGGTTTGTGAAAAGCGGGGGCGCTCCGGACGATTCCGGAGCCCTTTTCTTTCTACATGTTGAGGAAGCAGAGACCCGTCAGTCGGGACTAGGAGAACCCACGGTTGTAAAAGCGTCGGCCACCGTCACACTAGGGATACCAGGTTGGCCCGATGTACCAAATGATCAAGAGACATTTTCATGACGCGGGTCAGTTGGAAGGAGACGCATCTCGTGGGCGGGATGGAGCTCGGGCGACTTGCGCGAGAGGTCCCCGTCGTGAGGTTGTGAGAAAACTGTCCACGTTCCCACGGGCTCGTTAAAACGGGGGCCAGGATGTCATAAAATCAAATCAGGAAACCGGTGGTTCTTAACTGACCTTACCTGGAGGAAAAGCATTTGGTGAACCAGACCTTCGAGGGACTGCTGGAGAAGGTCACCGCTTATCAGGGAAGAGGCGATCTGGCCTTGCTCAAGAAGGCCTATGAATTCGCCTGTGCCCATCACGCCGACCAATACCGCAAGAGCGGCGAGGAGTTCATCCTCCACCCCCTGGGAGTAGCCCACATCCTCGCCGACATGCAGATGGACGAAGTAACCCTGGCATCAGCGCTCCTCCACGACGTGGTGGAGGACACGGACATCACGCTGGACGAACTGAGGAGCGAGTTCGGAGACGAGATCGCCGATATAGTCGACGGGGTCACGAAATTAGACCGAATGTCCTTCTCCAGCCGGGAGGAGGCCCAGGCGGAGAACTTCCGCAAGATGTTCGTGGCCATGGCCAGGGACATGAGGGTGATCATCATAAAACTCGCGGACCGCCTGGACAACATGAGGACCATAGGTTATCTCCCGGAACAGAAACAACGGGAGAAAGCCCAGGAGACCCTCGAGATATACGCTCCTTTAGCCCACCGGCTTGGCATATCCCAGCTCAAGTGGCAACTGGAAGACATCGCCTTTGCCACTCTCTATCCCCTCCACTTCAACGAGCTGGTCCACATGATGGATCAGCGCCGCCCGGAGAGGGAGGCCTACATAGACAGTGTCAGGAAGATTCTGGAAGAAGAACTCGATAAGGCCGGGATAGAGGGACGGGTGGAGGGAAGGGTAAAGCACTACTACAGCATTTTCATGAAGATGAAGGAGGCGGGGAAGCAGTTCGACGAGATATACGACATCTTCGCGGTACGAGTGCTGGTGAAGAACAAGGAGGACTGTTACAAGACCCTGGGGTTGGTGCACACCCTGTGGCATCCCCTGCCGGGAAGGATCAAGGACTATATCTCCAGGCCAAAGTTCGGCATTTATCAGAGCCTGCACACCACGGTGATAGGGCCTGAGGGTCGTCCCCTGGAGATCCAGATCAGGACCTACGAGATGCACCAGGTGGCGGAATACGGGGTGGCCGCCCACTGGCGATACAAGGAATACCAGAAGAGCAGGGGAAAGCCGAAGGACCAGGCGGCGTGGATGAAAAGGGTCCTGGAATGGCAGAGGGACCTTTCGGATCCCGGGGAGTTCATGGATGGCTTGAGGATCGACCTCTTCCAGGACGAGGTCTTCGTGTTCACCCCCAAGGGCGATATAGTGGACCTACCGAGGGGATCCACGCCTATAGACTTCGCTTACGCCATCCATACCGACGTAGGTCACCGATGCGTGGGCGCAAAGGTGAACGGCAAGCTGGTCCCCCTCCATTACGAACTGCGGAACGGCGACATCGTCTACATAATCACGTCCAACACCTCCCCGGGACCTTCCAAGGATTGGCTGCAGATGGTTAAGACCCCCAGGGCAAGGGCGAAGATAAGGCAATGGTTCTCCCGGGAGAGGAAGGAGGAAGACGCCCAGCTCGGGAAGGACATCCTTTTGAAAGCCATGCGTAAAGCCGGTCTTCCGGTGAAAAAGATCCAAGCCTCGGGCCTCTTGGAGACAGTGGCCCAGGAGGACTTCGCATTCGTCTCCCTGGAAGACCTGTACGCGAGCATCGGGGCGGGCAAGACCTCGCAGCACAACGTCATCACGCGGCTGACGGCAAGGCTCTCCCCCGAGGACAAGCCCAAGGAGCCGGAGAGGAAGACCAGGCGACGGAGGAAACCGCCCTCTTACACTCGGGGCGTGAAGGTGGATGGGGTGGAGAATGTCCTGGTGAGGATCGCCCACTGCTGCAACCCGGTTCCTTACGATCGGATAATGGGATTCGTCACCCGGGGAAGGGGTATATCCGTGCATCGGGCGGATTGCCCCAATGCCATTCACATGCTGAAACAGGGATACCGGCGGATCGAGGTATCCTGGGACACCAGCCAGCCCACCAGTTACCAGGTGGAGATATGCGTGGAGGCCCTGGATCGACCCAAGCTGCTCCGCGATATAACCACCGTTATGGGCGAGTACCACGTCAACATCCTTTCGGCGACCCTCAACATCACCAAGGACAACGTGGCCGTGAGCAGGTTCATTTTCGAGCTGGGAGACATATCCTGCCTGGAGGACATGTTGAGGAACATCCGACGCCTCGACTCGGTCTTCAACGCCTACCGGGTGCTTCCCAGCACCGCTGTCCCAGAGGCCTGAGGGTAGCCCTGCGATATCGGCGATGCGAAGAGAGTTTTCCTGAAAGGGCATCGTCGCGCTCCGGGTCAGCTGGCAAAGCGAGGACAAGTGCTCTTAGGGCACGATCTGCGGATGGAGAAACGGAGGAGGGATTCCCGGCATGAAGGCCTTAATCCAGAGGGTGGCGAGGTGCGCGGTTAGGGTTGGTGGAAGGGAGGTGTCCTCCATCGGCCGGGGCGTGTTGGTGCTCCTGGGGATCTCGGTGGAGGACGGGGAGGAAGATGCGAGATACCTGGCCGATAAGGTGGTGAACCTGAGGATATTCGAGGATGACCGGGGCAAGATGAACCTTTCCTTGAAGGATATCGGCGGCGAGGTCATGGTGGTATCTCAGTTCACGTTATACGGGGACGCTCGAAAGGGCAGAAGGCCCAGCTACACCCGGGCTGCCCCACCCGAAAAGGCGGATCCCCTCTATCGATATTTCTGCGAGCAGGTGGAGTCGCTTGGCTTTCCGGTCCGAAGAGGTGTATTCGGTGCCCACATGGAAGTCGAACTGGTAAACGACGGTCCCGTCACCCTGCTCCTGGAAAGCCGGTGATGATGTCCTCGCCGCCATATCCAACGGCGAGGTGAAGTTGAGCGGGCGAGGAGAAGTCCTCGCTCTTGTAAAGGGCCGGCAAGCGGTCCAAAGAATGCCTCTGGGTCGGGTTTCCTGGCTCCAGGTGATGGGGGAATGTATAATTTCATGGACGCCTACGGGATCTACGTTTCTGGAGGTAGCGTGGATGCTGCTGGAAACCCTGGTTCTTGGCATGTTGGCCACGAACTGCTACGTGGTGGCCGAAGGCGAGAAGGGACGGGCCGCGGTCATCGACCCTGCCGGAGAGATCCGGAGGATAGTGTCCGTTCTTCACCGTCATGAACTGGAATGTGTTGCCATCCTGTGTACTCACGGACACGTCGACCATGTCGCGGGGGCAGGACCCCTGAGCGACGCCACCGAGGCCCCGGTGTTCATCCATTCGCTCGACGCCGATTCCCTGGCCAGCCCCCGCACAAGACTGCTCGGGATGGCAGGGGGGATGATATCGACTCGGCCGCGCAGCGTGATCACGCTGGAAGACGGCGATGAGATCGAAGTGGGAACCCTCAGGTTCAAGGTCCTGCATACTCCGGGACACACGCGGGGCGGGGTAAGCTTCTACCTTCCCGGGGCCCTTTTCTGCGGCGACCTCATCTTCCAGGGATCGATCGGGAGGACCGATCTCAAGGGTGGTTCGCTGCAGACCCTGCTTAAATCGGTGAGAGAAAAGGTCTGGCCTCTTCCGGATGACACGGTGATATATCCCGGGCATGGCCCGGTGACAACCCTGGGGGCGGAAAAGAAGTCCAACCCGTTTTTGTTGGGTCTCGAATGAAGATAGGGCTTATGGAGCAGGGATGACGCCGCAGCTGGCGTACCGGGACTCGCTTAAGGCATATGTACGGAATGCAAGTTAGAATTTTTCGAAAACCCCGGGACCTCATGGTCGTGGATTCTGCGGATCATGGTGGTTTTCAACCGATACGCAGGGCAGTGTAAGTCAGGGAATGATGGTGGCGAGGAAAGATGGCCAGGTATAGAGCGCCCCGGGGGATGGAGGATATCCTTCCTCCCAAGAGCGAGGCCATGAGGCGGTTGGAAGATATAGCCAGGAAGCTTCTGGCGGTATACGGCTACGAGGAGATAATACTCCCCGTGCTGGAGCAGTCGGAGCTTTATCTGAGAAGCATCGGGGAGGAGACCGACATAGTCCAGAAGGAGATGTTCCTCCTGGAAGACAAGGGCGGAAGGACGCTCGCGTTAAGGCCCGAGGCGACTGCCGGGGTGGCCCGCGCATTCGTGGAACACGGCCTTGACCGCAGGGGACTACCGCTCAAGCTCTTCTACGTAGGGCCCATGTTCAGGCACGAGAGGCCGCAGGCGGGAAGATACCGCCAGTTCCATCAGTTGGGCGTGGAGCTCATAGGGTCCCCGGGTCCGGAGGCCGATGCCGAGGCCATATCCTTGGCCCTGCACATATTGAGCGAGGCCGGTATCACGGTCGAGCTCAGGATCAACACGGTAGGAGACCCTTCGTGCAGGCCGCTCTACGTGAAAGAACTGGTGCGGTTCCTGAGGGCCAACGCCGATGGTCTTTGCGATGATTGCCGGCGGAGGATGGAGCGTAATCCCCTGCGGGTGTTGGATTGTAAAGAGGAGGGTTGCCGGGAGGTACTGGGCAAGGTCCCCGCGATCTACGAGTTTCTTTGCGAGGACTGCAGGGCTCACTGGGAAGAACTGATGGAGATCCTCGACCGTATAGGTGTTCGGGCAGTGAGGGATCCACTGCTGGTCAGGGGCCTGGATTATTATACCCGCACGGTTTACGAACTGATCTCGCCGGCCCTGGGGGCCAAGAACGCCGTGGCGGCGGGAGGCAGGTATGATGACCTCATCCAGGAGGTGGGTGGAAGGAAAACCCCGGCGGTGGGTTTCTCTCTCGGGATGGAGAGGGCCTTGCTCCTTATGCGAGGGGAGGAGAAGGGGAGGGATGGCGTGTACGTGGTTTCCCAGGCTGATTCGGCGAGGAGGGAGGCCTTCGCCCTGGGCATGGAGCTCAGAAGGAAAGGGATCAGGGCGGAAGTGGACGTGATGGGAAGGAGTTTCAGGGCCCAGTTGAGGGAAGCGGATCGAAGGCTTTGCCGGTATGTGGCGATCCTGGGAGAAGACGAGATGTCGGGAGGTTACCTCACCCTCAAGGACCTGGAAAGCGGCGACCAGCGAAAGGTATCTCGGGAAGAACTCCTGTCATGGAAGGTGGGCGAGGGCTGGGGTGACCCTGGAAAACAGTAAGGTCTCGGTTTTTCCCGGGGAACGAGAGTGCCTGGGTCGGTATCATGTGGGATAAGGCAGGGGACAACCACGGATGAGCATGCCTTTCGCCAGAAGAACGTTCTGGGGAGAGCAGGACGTCTTGTCGATGGACACGAGCTAAAAGGGAGAGGAGATGACGGGAAAAGGTTGGGAGAAGAGGACCCATTACTGCGGGAAGCTGAGCAGGCGTGACGTGGGCACCCGGGTGGTGCTCAATGGCTGGGTCCAGCGGAGGAGGGACCACGGAGGGGTGGTCTTCATAGACCTTCGGGATATAAGTGGGCTGGTGCAGGTGGTCTTCAATCCCGAGGTGAGCCCGGATGCTCATGCGCTGGCCGGTGACCTGAGATCGGAGTACGTGATCAGTTGCGCGGGGGAGGTGAGGTTGCGGCCCGAGGAATCGGTTAATCCTAAACTTCCCACCGGCGAGGTAGAGGTGATGGCGGATGAGGTCACGGTTATCTCCACTTCCCTCACGCCTCCCTTCGAGATCTCGGACGGTCTGAAGGTGGACGAAAACCTGCGCCTCAAGTACCGGTACCTGGACATGAGAAGGCCGGAGTTAAGGGAAGCGCTGCTTTTGCGGGCCAGGGTCACCTCGGAAATCAGGAAATACTTGGAAGAAAGGGGTTTCATCGAGATCGAGACACCGATGCTCACCAAGAGCACGCCCGAGGGGGCCAGGGATTTCGTGGTCCCCTCCCGCTTGCAGCCGGGACGTTTTTACGCCCTCCCCCAATCTCCACAACTGTTCAAGCAGATCCTGATGGTGGCCGGGTTTGACAGGTATTACCAGATCGCCAGGTGTTTCCGGGACGAGGACCTCAGGGCGGACCGGCAGCCAGAGTTCACCCAGGTGGACATGGAGATGTCTTTCGTGGAGGCCTCTGACGTGATGGAGGTTACCGAGGGTTTGATACTCCACCTCTGCCGAGAGGTTTTCGAAGAGGTCCCTCCCCATCCGTTCCCCAGGCTCACCTACAGGGAGAGCATGGAGATCTACGGCACCGACACGCCCGACCTCAGGATCGGGATGACCATCGCCGACTTCAGCGAGGTCTTCTCCGCCACCGAGTTCAAGGTCTTCAGAAAGGCGATGGAAGAAGGCGGGCGGATAAGGGGTTTCAAGGTTGAAGGCTTGAGGAAGCCTTCTCGAAGAGAGCTCGACCTCATGGTGGAGGAGGCCGTCAAGCTGGGCGCGGGGGGCCTTGTATGGGCGGTGAAGGAAGGAGAGGCCCTGAAGTCGCCCGCGGCCAAGTTCTTCTCCCAGGAAGAGATAGCGGGGTTGACGGAGAAAGTCGGCCTGGAGGAGGGAGAAGTCCTTTTGCTGGCGGCGGGAGAGGATGCGCTCACCTCGGTCGTCCTCGACGGGCTTCGCCGCTTTTGCGCCGATAGGTACGGATCGAGGAAAGAAGGTCTCCATTTCGTTTGGGTCACCGATTTTCCCTTGCTGGAGTGGGACGAGGAAGAGAAGCGTTACAAGTCCAACCACCATCCCTTCACCAGTCCCTCCCCGGAATGGGTCGACCTGCTGGAGGAAAAACCCCTCGAGGTGACCTCTCAGTCCTATGACATAGTCCTGAACGGGGTGGAGATAGGAGGTGGAAGCATCCGTATCCACGACCCGGGACTTCAAGGGAGGATTTTCGCCCTCCTGGGTATATCCCAGGACGAGGCCGAGGAAAAGTTCGGATTCCTGCTCGAGGCGTTGAAGTACGGCGCCCCTCCCCATGGCGGCATAGCGCTGGGCCTGGACCGCCTGGTGATGTTGCTCGCGGGCAGGGAGAGCATCCGCGAGGTGATCGCCTTCCCCAAGACCCAATCCGGACACGATCCTCTCACGGGCGCTCCCGATCACCTTTACCCGGAGCAACTCAGGGAATTGCGTCTAAGGACCGTATGATCACTCCTTGATCGGGGCGGGGGTGAACGGGGCTTTCCGCCCGTGATACGTCTGGTAGATGGGATTAGGGAGGGGCACTGATATCCCGGTCTGCAAGGTCAACGGTCGGTTTGGTCCATTTGTACGAGTCCTTTTCGGACGAATGGTCCTACAGGAATATGGCCATGACGTCGATAATCTATAATAGAAAAAGATCGAGAATTGATCGGGAATCGGTTGGCTGGCTCTGCCTTGTGCGAGGGCCGTCGAAGGTGTCCTTGAGCCAACACCACTTTTAAGGGAGCCGATTTCCGCGGATCGAAGTAACGCCCGGGAGGGGACTACGGAGGATCCAGCGGTAGGCGCCCACCTGCAGAGGACGCAGGTTCATGGATACGGCGGCAACGGCAAGGCGGGGCCTCGTTTTAAATTCACTTATCTATTGACCTTTTTCTCTCCGACGTTCCCCAGATATCATCCGGTCTTGACCCTGGTTTATCCTTTAAAGGAGACGAGTGCGCTGATCGTTCGGGAAGGTGAAGATGGCGGACCTCTTCGATTACGCTCTCGGCGAATCCATGGAAAGGGAAGCACCTCTTGCCCTCCGGATGCGACCCCGTACCCTGGACGAGTTCGTGGGACAAGAGGAGGTGGTGGGCCAGGGGAGCTTCCTGAGAAGGTCCATAGAGGCGGACGATCTCAGGTCCGCCATATTCTGGGGGCCCCCCGGCTCGGGAAAGACCACCCTGGCGATGATCATCGCGGAGATGACCAGGTCCCATTTCGTCCAGGTCAAGGCGGTCAGCAGTGGAGTCCAGGAGCTAAGGAGGATCATCGACGAGGCAATTGAAAGACGGGTTACCGAGGGAAGGGGGACGATCCTCTTCATCGACGAGATCCATCGTTTCAACAAGGCCCAGCAGGATGTGCTCCTGCCCCACGTGGAGGACGGCACGGTGACCCTGATAGGCGCCACCACCGAGAACCCGTATTTCGAGGTGAACTCTTCTCTGGTGTCCCGTTCGACCGTTTTCAAGTTGAGACCCCTCCGGGAGGAAGAGATAAAGACGATCTTGCTCAGGGCGCTGGAGAACGAGGAAAGGGGACTGGGGAGCATGCGGCTGAGGGTGGAGCCCGAGGCATTGGAGCACATGGCCAGGGTAGCGGGCGGGGATGCCCGGGTAGCCCTCAACGTGCTGGAGGCGGCGGCCCTGCTGGCGAGGGAAAGGGGAGGGATCATCGACCTTGGAACGGCCGAGAGGGCCGCCATGAGAAGGGCGCTCCTATACGACCGGGATGGCGACCTCCATTACGACGTGATATCGGCATTCATAAAATCCCTGCGAGGTTCCGATCCCCACGCCGCCGTCTACTGGCTTTCCCGGATGCTGGAGGCTGGCGAGGATCCGCGTTTTATCGCCCGGAGGATGGTGATATTCGCCTCCGAGGACGTCGGGCTCGCGGATAGCAGGGCGCTCCAGGTCGCGGTCGCGGCAGCCCAGGCGGTGGAGTTCGTGGGGCTTCCAGAGGCGGCCCTCAACTTGGCCCACGCGGCACTCTACCTGTCCCTGGCGCCCAAGAGCAACTCGGTGCTTCGCGCTTTGGGAGAGGCCAGGAAGGCAGTGGAAGAGGGGGATCATGGAGGGGTCCCCGCCCATCTGCGGGATTCTCATCACCCGGCCCTCAAGAAGCATGGACACGGGGTGGGATACCTATATCCGCACGATTATCCAGGCGGATACGTCGAGCAGCGTTACCTGCCGGAAGGCCTGGAAGGAAGGGAGTTTTACCTTCCCGGCGGGGAAGGCGAGGAGCCGGGTATGGCGCAGAGATGGAGGGAAAGGTTGATCAAGGGTTCGCGGCATGAGGAGCCAAAAAGGCGGAGCGGCGAGTGATCTGGCCGGCGTCGTCACCAAGTTGACACCCCATTTTGGCCGGTGCTATCCTCGAAAACGTTGGCCAGGGGAGGAAAACCGCCGGTAACGGCGGTTTTGGATTAAGGAAAGGAGAAATGTCGAATTGTACAGCGACATAGTGGTGGAACATTTCCAGAACCCCCGCAACGTGGGGGAGATCGAGGACGCCGATGGGGTCGCGAGGGTAGGGAACCCCACCTGTGGCGACATGATGGAGGTTTACATAAAGGTCCGTGACGGCGTTCTCGTGGACGTGAAGTACAAGACCTTCGGATGCGGTGCCGCCGTGGCCTCCGGCAGCATGGGGACGGAGATGGTGAAGGGAAAGACCATCGAGGAAGCGCTGAGACTCACCAGCGAGGAAGTGGCGGAAGCCCTGGGAGGACTTCCCCCTGCCAAGATGCACTGCTCCAACCTGGCCGCGGATGGCATCAGGGCGGCGATCCAGGATTACCTTAGGCGGCAGGAGGGAAAGGGATCGGAGGGAGCCTGAATGGGAGGCGTGGCAGCCCTGGTCTGCGCTATCTCTTTCGGAATATTGATGCTCGCCATCTCGCTGGTGACTTTAAAGATGGCCCGCACTCTGGGCATCACCAACGGTATCCTCAACGACCTCCGGCGTGAGCTCATACCCCTGGTACGTAAGCTCCAGGTCACCATGGACAGGGTTAACGGCGAGATGGAACACGTGGACCGGGTGCTGGACTCGGTGGAAAGCCTTGCCAGGCAGGCAAATTCTCTCACCAAGGTTGCCCAGCGGGTGGTCACCTCTCCCGTGGTTAAGTTGCTCACCCTGGGCTTGGGCGCCTGGAGGCCGGAGGAGCGAAAAGAAAGCGGCGAGGCCGGTTGATGAAGCCACGTCCGGCTCGGGAAGAGCTAACTCTGCGACCCAAGGGAGGCGGGTTTGAAAAGCGGCGAGATAAGGGAGAGTTTCCTCCGTTACTTCGAGGAAAGGGGTCACCGGAGGGTTAAAAGCTCCTCCTTGGTTCCCGATGACCCCACGTTGCTCTTGACCAATGCCGGGATGGTCCAGTTCAAACCCTATTTCCTCGGGACCGCAAAGCCCGAGTTCACCCGGGCCACTTCTTGCCAGAAATGCGTGAGGACGACCGACATCGAGAAGGTGGGAAGGACCGCAAGGCACCTCACGTTCTTCGAGATGCTGGGCAACTTCAGCTTCGGCGATTATTACAAGGCCGAGGCGATACCCTGGGCCTGGGATTTCCTCACCCAGGTCATAGGCATCGACCCATCCCGCCTGTATTGCTCCGTTTTCAGGGAGGACGACGAGGCATACGAGGTATGGCGGGATGTGGTAGGGGTGCCCGAGGATAGGATCGTGCGGTTGGGCGAGGAGGACAATTTCTGGGATATGGGGACGACCGGCCCATGCGGTCCATGCTCCGAGATCATCTACGACCAGGGAGAGGAGTTCGGCTGCGGCCGCCCGGACTGCCGGGTCGGTTGCGACTGCGACCGGTACCTCGAGCTGTGGAATCTCGTCTTCATGCAATATAACCGGGATGAGAGGGGAGAGCTGCACCCCCTGCCGTCCAAGAACATAGACACCGGGTTGGGCCTCGAGCGGTTGGCCTCGGTGCTGCAGGGCGCGAGGACGAACTTCGAAACCGATACGATCTATCCCATCATCCAGAGGTTGGTCGATATATCAGGCGTTCCCTATGGAAGGGACGAGAAGGCGGACGTTTCCCTGAAGTTGGTGGCCGACCATTCCCGGGCCTTCACCTTCTTGGTGGGCGATGGGGTCCTTCCCTCCAACGAGGACCGTGGCTACGTGCTGCGGAGGTTGATAAGAAGGGCAGTAAGGCATGCCAGGCTTCTGGGGATCGAGCGTCCCTTCCTCCGGGAAATGGTGGACGCGGTGGTGGAGACCCTGGGAGATGTGTATCCCGAACTCAAGGAGAACCGGTCCTTCATCCACGCCATCGTGGGGAAGGAGGAGGAGAGGTTCTCCCAGACCCTCCGGGCCGGCCTGGCCTACTTCGAGGAGGCCGTGAACAAGACTATAGGAGAGGGAAGTAACGTTCTCCCCGGGGACGACGCCTTCCACCTCCACGATACCCTGGGTTTTCCCCTCGAGTTGACCGTGGAAATGGCGTCCGAGAGGGGGCTGGAGGTGGACGTGGAAGGATTCGAGAGGCTCATGGAAGAGCAGAGGGAGCGAGCGAGGGCAGCCCGGGAAGACAAGGGTTACGAGGAAGCATGGGCCGAGGTCTATACCGAGATACTGGAGAATTACGGGCCCTCCGACTTCACCGGTTATCAAACCACCTCGGACCGGGGCAAAGTGGCCGCCATCGTGAAGGATGGAAGGATCGTCCCCCGGGCCGCTACGGGAGATGTGGTGGAAGTGTTTCTGGACCGCACTCCCTTTTACGCCGAGAAAGGGGGCCAGGTAGGGGACCGGGGTGTCATGAGGTTCCCAGGTGGTAATGCCGTGGTAGAAGAGACCCGCTACGCGGCGGAAGACCTGATAGCCCACCGGGTCCGCATCCTTGAAGGGATGCTGGAGGTGGGTCACGAGGTAGAGGCGGAGGTGGATGTCGAGAGGAGATGGGCTATCCGCCGGAACCACACGGCCACCCACCTTCTCCACTGGGCCTTGGGCCAGGTCCTCGGTGAGCACGCCAAGCAGGCGGGTTCCTTGGTGGATGAACGCCGGCTTCGATTCGATTTCACCCACTTCCAAGCCCTCACCCCGGAGGAAAAGGACAGGATCGAGGAACTCGTGAACGAGAAGATCCTGGAAAACCAGCCGGTGAGGGCTTACATCACCACCTTCGATTACGCCCGGGAGATAGGGGCGGTGGCCTTGTTCGGGGAGAAATATGGAGATTTCGTGCGGGTCGTGGAAGTCGGCGAAATAAGCCGGGAACTGTGTGGCGGTACCCACGTGAACAGGACCGGGGATATAGGACACTTCGTCCTCTTGAGCGAGTCGGGCATCGGGTCCAACCTGAGGAGGATTGAGGCCCTCACCGGCATGGAGGCGTTGAGGTATCGCCGAGAGCTGGAGAGGACCTTGAGCCAGGCCACCCGGATGCTCAAGACCGATCCCGCCCGGTTGCCGGAGAGGATCGAACGCTTGCTGGAAAGGGTAAAAGAGCTGGAAAGCGAGTTGAGGAAGAGGGAAAGTCGAGCGGTGGCCGAGATGGCTCGCCAGGATGCCGCCTGGAGGGAGGAAAAACTGGATGACGGGAGAAAGGTCGCCGTCACCAGGCTGGATGGCCTGGAACCCAGGGAGTTGAGGGAGATGGCGGAACGCGCCCTGGCGGCCCGAGAGGCATGCGTGGTGGGGATCGCCTCCGTGAAAGGAGATAAAGCCAATCTGGTGGTGGCGGTGAGAAAGGAACTTTGTGGAACCGTGAACGCGGTGGAGCTCGTCAGGAGGGCCGCGGAAGCTTTAGGTGGCGGAGGCGGCGGGAGGCCGGACATGGCTGTGGGAGGCGGCTCCAGGCTGGAGGGGGTTGGTGAAGCCCTGGACATGGTCGCCCGGCTTTCCTTGAGCCTGCTCAAGGGCTGAGTCATGGCCAGAGCGATGGGGCTGGACATCGGAGACCGCCATATCGGCGTGGCTGTCTCCGATCCGATGGGAATGATCGCGATTCCACGAGAGGTATTGGTCGGTTATACCCCGCCCGAACTTAAAGAATATGTCCTGCGACTCCTCCAGGAAGGGATAAGCGAGGTTGTAGTGGGATTTCCCCTCACCCTTTCAGGAAAGGAGGGGGAGCAGGCAAGGAAGACCCGGGAATTCGCCTCAGCGCTGGAGGAGATAGAGGGCCTGAAGGTCATACTTTGGGACGAAAGGCTTTCCTCCCGGGAAGCTACCAGGCGGCTAAGGGAGGCGAATCGAAAACCGGAAGGAGACAGGATCGACGCCCAGGCGGCTGCGGTCATATTGCAGTCGTACCTCGACGCAAAGGCCGTGAGGTTAGATGTGGAAGAGTCACGAGAAAGACCGGAAGGAGAGGACTCTCACCATCTTTGACCGGTTCCCGACCCCGAAGTGGAAGGTAATCACCATCGTCGCCTCCATACTGCTGGCCTCTGTCCTGGTCGCCCACCTCGTGAATCACTTTTTCTTCCCCGGCAAGAACGGCGAGAAAGTCCACGTGGTCATCGAGAAGGGAGAGGGATTGGGTGCCGTCGCTGAAAAGCTGCGCGAGGAGGGGATCATCAGGAGTTCGCTCCTGCTCCGTCTCTACGCGATGGTGAGAAGAGGCGATACGCTGGTTCTCCCTGGTCATTATCTGTTCGAAAGGGGGATGAGGTACGGGGAGGTCTTGGACCTGTTGGCGCAGGGCCCAAACTACCAGGTGAGAGTGACCGTTCCCGAGGGGCTCACCCTCCACCAGACAGCCGAGATATACTCTTCGGTCCTCGGTTTCACGGTCGAGGATTTCTTGGCGGAATGCAACTCGCGATTGCATCCCACCCCTTTCATCGGCGACAGGGATGTCACCTTGGAGGGGTTTCTCTTCCCCAAGACATACGATCTGCCACCGGACGCCACTCCGGGGACAGTGGTGGAGACGATGCTCAGGCAGTTCGAGAAGGAAGCCGCAGAACTGGATTGGGGCAAGGCGGAAAAACGCGGTCTTACGCCATACGAGGTGGTAATCGTGGCCTCCATGATAGAGAAGGAGGCCATGCTCGACGATGAAAGGCCATTGGTGGCCGCGGTCATCTATAATCGCCTCAGGTTGGGCATGCCCCTCCAGATAGACGCCACGGTGCAGTATGCCCTTCCCCGATGGAAACCTCGCCTAAGCTACCAGGATCTCCAGGTGGATTCGCCGTATAACACCTATCGACATAAAGGGCTTCCTCCCGGTCCGATATGCAGCCCGGGCAGGAGCAGTCTCGAAGCAGCACTCGATCCCGCTTCGGTGGATTACCTTTATTATGTCGCCACCGGGGACGGCGGCCATTTCTTCACCTCCGACTACGGAGAGTTCCTCGAGGCGAAGAAGAGATATCAGCCTTGATCGAGAAAAACGGCCGGCCATAGTCGTTTTGCCTTTGGCCTTGTCAAAAGGATTTTTAAACATGACGGACTTTAATTTCCATCCGATGGAGTCGATGTTGAAGGAGTAAGGTGATCGCCCGTCAAAGTCACTAAGAGCCGGGCAGATTAGAATCGAAGAGTCCACTGGCAATGAACCCAGGAGAAAGAAGACATGGTCGGTAGCATGAACGGCGCATCAGGCAGGGGGATGTGGCTTGCGGAGACGCTGGCCGTCTTTGGGCTATCCGCTGAGATGGCGATAGGCCCGTCGACGCCCAGGGTCATCTACTTCTCGGCCAAAGACCTAGGGGTTAGAGAGGGCAAGAGGTTCGATCACACGGATGACCTCGAACAGGCGCTACGCTGGATCCTGAGAACTGATGAAGGTCACTGGTCTGTCGTTTTCTGGAAGGATGTGGACGAGGAGGATTTCTGGGAGACGGATGGGAAATTCGCCTTCATCCGCCTGTTGATGAGAGATTGTCTCGTCAGGGACGCATGCTTGGCGACGGGTATCAGGGTTGGCGGGACCGTCTGCGAAGCCCTTCATGGCTACTGGGCAGGGCTTCTGGAGAGCATTTTCTCCCGGAGGGTGGACATCTTGACCGAGCACGCCGGTTTTGGGAGCTGCCTTTTGTGCTTGAGGACCACCTCCGGTTGAGTCGCCAAGAGGAAAAGGTGAAGAGTTATGGATAGGTTGGCAATTATACAGCTCGGCTCCTGTGGAGGCTGCCAGCTCTCGCTACTGGATCTCGGGAAAGACTTCCTCGACATCATGGAAATGTATTCCATTGAGCATTTTCCGATGATAAGGGAGGGAGAGGAATTCCCGGAGTCTGACCTCGTACTGGTGGAGGGCACGGTGAGACATGCCCGACACTTAGAGTCACTGAGAAAGGTTAGGGGCAGGGCGAGGACCCTAGTTGCCCTGGGGACATGCGCCGTGTTCGGGGGGGTCCAGGGCCTGGCGAACGTGAGCGGTGGTGGTAGGTGGGAGGAATCCATTTCCAGGGCTCGTGCGGGCGAGAGCGTCCCGCTATTCACCAGGAGGGTCCTACCACTCGACGCCTATGTGCCGGTGGACGTGAGGTTACCCGGTTGTCCGGTGCCCGCCGGGCTTTTGGCATCCTTCCTCAAGGGATCGGCGGAAGGGGCGAGGCCTACCAGGGAATCTGCCACCGTGTGCGCGGAGTGCCCACTTAGAGGAGGTGGTGAGAAAGGAGGCCCGTTCCGCTTCACCGAGAGGAAAGCCGAATCGGGGATATGTTTTCTGGAGCAGGGTTTTCTCTGTATGGGGCCACTTACCCGGGACGGTTGCGGCGCCCTTTGCCCCGGATCTTCGGGATACCCCTGTCGGGGATGTCGCGGGCCTTCTGATGGGGCCTTGATCTTTCAGGAATTGGATCCCATGGTCGAGTCCATCAGGAGGCTTTCCCGCACTGCGAGCAATAAGGATGAACAGGTGGCGGGTTATTTCATGGACAGGGCTCACGCGTTTTTCATGTTCTGCGCGGCAGAACCGACATTCCGAGACAGGAGGGTCGGGGGGACTTCTGGGATCGTGTACAGGTTGGGAGGTGAATGAGCCCCTCGTTACACCGTGGCCGTGGTAGGCCACTGGGAGGCAGAAGAGGCGGTTGAGAGATATGGCTACATATGGTCTGGCCAGGGTTTTTGGTGAGGCCCACCTGAGGGTCGAGGTCGAGGAGGGAGGAAAACCCTCGGTTGGCTTGGCCTGCGAAGGTTACAGGGGTTACGGGATCATCGGCGCAGGATGCCACGGGGAATTCCTCCCCGACCTCTTATCCAGGCGCTGCGGGGTCGATTCCCTGTATCACAGGATGGCAGCCTGCCTGGCCATGGAAAAGGCCCTGGGAGTGGAAGTACCGGAAAGCGCCGGGAGGGTTAGGGAGTTGTTATTGGCCTGCCAGCTGTTCCGTCGGCATTCGCTGACCATGACCCTGCACGTACTTCCAGATCTCCTGTTCCCGGCCTCCGACCCAGGGGTTAGAAACCTGGTGGGACTCTTCCGGGTGGACAGGGACGTGGTGGGGAGGATGATGGCCCTTAACTCTTGGGGGGAGAGCGTCTTGAGGAATATCTCTGCCCGGGCCGTCCATCCGCTGACCCCGGTGCCGGGCGGACTCACCTTTATTCCGGGTGAGGAGGCCATCGATTGGTTGAGGAAATCGATCCCCGAGATGATGGGCCTTGCCAGGGAGACCTCGCGCTTGGTCAGGATGTTGTTAAGGCGTAATGAGGACCTGGTGGGAGAACTGGGGATACAAGATGGTTCGCAGATGGTGGCGGAAACACCGCCGTTCGGAGGTTCGTGGGTTGGCGTGAATATAGCGGAGTTCACCGGCGAGAGGCGAAAGATCGGGGCCCTGGATTTGCTGGAGAGGGCTGAAAAGGTCAGCCTGTCCGACACCCTACTGGAGGGTTACCGCGTCTCCGGAGACGGTTACGGGATCCTTACCGGGCCCCTTTCCAGGATAAACGTGATGGGTTCTTACGGCACCGAGATGGCTGACTCGGAGCTGGAGGAGATCAAGAAGATATGGGGTTTCCCTTTCCGGGGAATACTTCTATCCCATGCACTCCGCCTGGCAGAGATGATCATGGCTCTGGAGAAGATAACCGGGCTGATTTCCGAGGCCGATTCCTGGGGGAGGGGGGAGTCGAGGAACGAAGTCCCCAGGGGAAGTGGCGAAGGGGTCGTAGCCCTTGAGGGAGCGGAAGGCTTGCACCTTCTGAAGGTAAAAGTGGAAGAAGGCTACGTTTCCGGTACCGAATATGTCGCGCCGTTACAATGGAACCTCGTTGGTATGCTGGATATGCTGGAACGGGAAGGGCAGAAGGTGGGAGAAGACACGGGTGAGGCTCGATGGCTGAGCAGGTTAGAAGTGGCGGTGAGGGCCTATGCCCCCTGTTTCTTCTGCGCGGCTGGCTGAAATGACGTGGAGGAGGCCTGGCAGTGATGTCTGAAGCAAGGGTGGAGCTGGATCTTGCAAGATGCGTGGCTTGCCTGGAATGCTTGGAGGTCTGCCCGCGATCTTCCGGCATTGACCACCCCGTGTTCGATAGGTCCGAGGAAGGTCTGCCCAAGGTAGCGTATCCGGGCAGTTGCATTTCCTGTCACGATTGTGCCGTGAGATGCAGGGCGATGGCCATACGGATCAACGGGAAGTGTTTTCCCCCACCCCGAATGGTCGATCCGGTTCTTTCGAGCAGGATTCAGACCATATACTGATGACCGACGGTTTGAGCATGGATGTGAGTGATGTCACCGGGAAGAGTCTACAGCCTCAAAACCTGGTAGCCAGGCTAAACAATTGGGCGGCTTTGACGATACAGTAATAAGCGTTGACCGTGTTATACACGAGTAAACTTATGGTAAAAATGGCGTTTGACGAGATCGAGTAAGCATCGGGAATGGGCGGGAGGTGGTAGGTTTTGCCGGATCTGAGGAGAGTCCTGGAGGAACTTGTGGCCACCGGGGCGGTTAAGGCCTGCCTGGTGGTGGGCAGGGATGGTTTCATCATAGAGGCAGTGGGAAGCGATCCCTCCCAACTGGAAGCGGTGGGCGCTATCGCACCCAGTTCCCTGGGTGCGGCGGAGGTCATCGGACTCGAACTGGCCCAAGGTCCTATGAGCCAGGCCTTGTTCGAGTTCGAGAAGGGTGCCATCATGATGAGCGCAGTGGGTCCCGATGCCATCCTGGTGAGCATCCTTCCCTCGGGCGCTAACCTCGGGAAGGCCAGGTACGATATCCGGAAGTTCCTGCCTGCTATCGAGAAAGCCCTGTGAACGTTGATCTTGTCGATGGTCCAGAGGTGGTGAAAGGGTGGCAACCGAGAGGCTGGAAAGGATCAACACGGTCCTTCGAGAGTTAAGGGCAAACCTTCCCGAGGTGGAAGCGGTGGTGTTGATAAGCAGCGATGCCATGGCCCTGGCTTCGGACATCTCTGACGATTCCGATGAGGAGATGATAAGTGCCCTGTCGAGTTCCGTGCTGAACATGGGGGAGAGGGCCGCCAGGGACCTCAGGCGAGGGGTGTTGGAGCAGGTGTTCATCAAGGGTGACCAGGGATCCCTTCTCCTCATGCATTGCGGTCCCCAAGCCCTGCTGTCGTTGATGGTCAAGCCAGAGGCCAAGCTGGGCGTGGTGCTCATGGAGGCTAAGAGAACGGTAGAGGAACTCTCCAGGCTCTTTGATTAGCCCCGACTCGGTATCCCATGGGATCTGGGAGGAAAAAAGGAGGTAAGATCCTTGTCGGAGTCGCGGGAAGAAAGGCTCAGGAAAGCCCTGCAGGAGCTTATATCGAAGTCAGCCGAGGTCGATGCAGCCGCTGTCGTCAGCATGGACGGATTGGTGATGGCCTCGGTCCTACCCAACACATTGGAGGAGGATAGGTTAGGGGCCATGTCCGCGGCTTTGCTCAGTCTGGGCGAGAGGACCTCCGAGGAGCTGGGTAGAGGAGAGCTGGCCCAGGTGTTCGTAGAGGGAAAGGAGGGTTACGTGTTCCTCATGGCCGCAGGACCCGATGCAGTCCTGACGGCCCTGGTCAGAAAGGGCAGCAAACTGGGATTGGTGTTATACGATGTCAAAGGGGCTGCAAAAAAGATAGCGGAGATAATCGCCTCGGAATTCAAGATTGAGTACGAATAAAACGACATATTTTATATGAGAATAAATTAGAGGGGTGGATCGACCATCGTCCGGAAGTTCCGCCGTCCTCTTTGGTTTAAAATAATAACAAGAGATGATGAGAGATGGCTCTTAAGGGCAGTTTGAAGGACTTCAGCCTCCCCGATCTATTCCAGTTGCTGAACTTCAGCAAGAAAAACGGCACGCTTAACCTCGTGAGGGGGAATTCCAGGGGATATATCTGTTTCCGCAACGGGGAGGTCTTTTTCGCCACCACCAACTGGAAACGGCAATCCCTGGGCATGAAGCTCATGGCCGCGGGACTCATCACCAAGGAACAACTGGAAGAAGCGCTCGGGTTGCAGCGTACGGAGGCAAAGGGGCAGAGGCTGGGGCAGATCCTGGTGCGTCTGGGATACATAACCCAGGAGCAACTCGAGGTCTTCGTGGAGGAGCAGATACAGGATGCCGTTTTTGAGATGCTACGCTGGACCGATGGGGAATTCGATTTCCAGCCTGGGGTGGTGTTCCCGGAGGAGGATATTGGCCTCTCCATCAGCACCGAGGAGCTGATAATGGAAGGCTCCCGGCGTCTGGACGAGTGGAACCGCATCGAGAAGAAGATACCCCACCTTGACGTGGTCTTCAGGATGAAGTCAATGCAGGGCAGGGAGGCTGCACAGATTAGCCTGACTCCAGAGGAATGGATGGTGCTCACCTACGTGGATGGCGAGAGGACGGTCCGCCAGATAGTGGAACTCACGGGGATGAGCACCCTCCAGACCTGCAAGATCCTCTACGGCCTGATCAGCTCCGGTTTGCTTGAAAACGTTACCCCTCAACCGGAGGAAATAGAAACGGAGAAGAGGTTGGAGGAGCTCGCCCAGGAGCTTGAGCGAGCGGAGCAGGAAGTGACCACCGAGGTTAAGGAAACGGAGGTCACGGGAGAGAAGAGAGTCTATCCGGTTGAGGAAGAGATGGGCTTGACCGAGAGGGTGGAAAGCCTGCTCCGGGAGCTGGAAAGGCCGAAGGAGGAGCTCAGGGAGATCGGGGATACCGAGACCGGTCAGCATGAGGAGACCGTAAAAGAAGCGGAAGACCTTTTGAGGCAACTCGAGGAAGAACGAGAACGGGAGGTTTATCAGCAGCAGGTCACGGAAGGGTTTGCCGGGGAGATCTCAGAGGAAGAAACCCGATCTTCAACGAGAGCTGAGACGACGTTATCGGGGGAGATCTCCCAAGAAGAAGAAGTGGTGGTGGGAGCGGAAGAAACCGAAGAGATCCTGGTGGTGGAAGAGGAGGAGGCCGGGGTCTCCGTGGAGGATGCTTCTGCCGGGGCGGGAGAGCTGGTCGAGGAGCCGGGGATATCAACCCTTGCCGGTAAGGCCGAGGAAGAACCTTCCGCGGGCATGGCGGTTGAGAGCGATAGACCAAAAGACCTCCTGAGAGAGAGCCTGGAAGAGGAGAGACGAAGGCTGGAGGAGCTGAAACGACAGACCCTAGCCGATGCACTGGAGGCATCTACAGAGATAGAGGTGGTAAAAGGCGGCGGAAGGTTGAATGTCCCCGAAGGGCTGATAGATGCTGACGAGACCGTGGAACTCAAACCGTCCCGTCACATCGGTACAGGCGAGAGAAAGCCCGTACAGGAAGGGGACTTGTTGCACGAAAGCGAGCAAGCCAGAAAGGCGAAGATGTCTTATCTGGCGAAGAAATACGGCATTGATTTTGATGAATTGGAGCAAAGGAGAGAGGAAGAACCGAAAGATGCCATAGATACACCTCTTGAAGCAAAGGAGAAAGAGGGAG
>JBBFMI010000002.1:0-32839 GCA_037478635.1 Candidatus Geothermincolales bacterium
AAAACGGTGGACAGCCAGGGAAATGATCGATGAACGGTTAAGTCGGAGGCGATATGGATTACATAGACGGAAAGACCCAGTTGGTAGGACTCATCGGTTACCCCATCGATTACACCTTTTCGCCCACCGTTCATAATGCTGCTTTCCGGGAAATGGGTCTCAACTGGGTTTACGTGCCCTTGCGTGTTTCGCCTGGCAGATCGGAAGAGGCCGTCAAAGGGCTTGAGGCCCTCGGGTTTCGAGGGGCCAACGTGACTATACCTCACAAGGTGGAAATTGCGCGTTATCTTGACCGCCTGGATGGTGATGCAAGACCCCTCGAGGCGGTCAATGCCATTAGCGTGGACGCGAACGGGCTCACGGGGTTTAACACCGATGCCGAGGGTTTTGCCAGGTCGCTCGAGGAATCGGGAGTTGAGGTGAAGGGAGAGACAGCGCTGGTGATAGGAGCGGGAGGTGCCGCCCGGGCCGTCGTGCTGGCCCTGGCGAGAATGGGGGTGGCGAAGGTATACGTGGCCAACAGGACCCAGAAGAGGGCCGAAGAGATGGCATCCCGGTTAAAGGGGTTTATCCCGGGTACCGAAATATCTATACGAAATCTCGACCGAGAGGGATTGAAGATCGCGAGGGAGTGCGGCCTGGTGGTGAACAGCACGCCCCTCGCTGCCGAAGATGAGGGCGAGATCCCCATCGATTACTCGTGCTTCGAGAGAGGCATGTGGGCCGTGGACCTGAATTATTACCTGGAGGCCACGGCCTTTCTCCGGGCGGCGGCGGCCCGGGGGGCAAGGGTGTTGAGCGGCGAGGGGATGTTCATCCACCAGGCTGCCCTCTCCTTCCGATTGTGGACGGGGATGGAAGCCCCGGTGGATGCCATGAGGAAAGCGTTCAGGGAAAGATTGAGAAAGGATTGGAACAGAGGGCCGAGGATTTAAAGGTCACAAGGAAGAGAGGAGAGGTTTCTCTATGCAGAAACCTAAGGGAGAAAGGCTCGGGCAGCTTCTCATAAGGCACAAGATTATCACCGAGGAGCAGCTTCAGCAGGCCCTGGAGAGGCAGAAGGAAACCGGGGAGCCATTGGGTCGTATCCTGGTGGACATGAAGCTGGTCAGCGAGGGGGCGCTCACCAGCATTCTCGCCCGCCAGATCGGGATGAGATATGTGGATCTTTCCAATTACGACGTGGACGTCTCTGCGTGTTCCCTCATCGATGCCGAGCTTGCCAGGAAATATGTCCTGATACCCATAGGATTTGAAAAGGACAAGCTCCTGGTGGCCACGGCGGATCCCACCAACGTAGTGGCCCTGGATGACGTGAGGATCATGACCGGCATGGAAGTGGAGCCGGTGGTGGCAACCAAGGACGACATAATCTCGGCCATCAACCGTTATTGTCGGTCTGCCACCGACCTGGAGATAACGCCCGATTCTACTGAGGCGGAGATCCCTCAGGTGGAAGGCGAGGCGGAGCCGGATGATGCCCCCATAGTGAAGTACGTGAACCTGCTTATATCCGAGGCGGTGGCAGATCGGGCGAGCGACGTGCACATAGAACCGATGGAGAACGATGTCCGCATCAGGTTCCGAATCGATGGGGTACTCCACGAGGTGCGTCGTAACCCCAAACAGATCCACCCCGCCGTCGTGGCCAGGATAAAGGTCATGGCGGACATGAACATTGCCGAGAAAAGACTCCCCCAGGATGGACGGACCTCGGTGGAGATAAGGGGAAAGCCCGTGGATATCCGGGTGGCTTCCCTTCCCACCATCCACGGGGAGAAGGTGGTCATGAGGATCCTGGACAAGAGCATGTCCCTCATGAGCCTGGAAGAACTGGGTTTTTCCGAGGAAGGACTTGCCAAGTACTCGAAGAGCTTCAATAAGCCCTATGGGACAATCTTGGTCACCGGTCCTACCGGTAGCGGCAAGACCACCACCCTTTACGCCACCCTGAACGTTCTGAACACCATAAAGAAGAACATCATCACCGTGGAGGACCCGGTGGAGTATCGCCTTCCCCTCATCAACCAGGTACAGGTCCATTACAAGGCGGGCTTGACCTTCGCTGCAGCCCTCCGGTCCATCCTCAGGTGCGACCCCGATATCGTCATGATCGGCGAGATACGAGATCCGGAATCGGCCCAGATAGCCATTGAGTCGGCCCTTACCGGGCACCTGGTGCTTTCAACCCTTCACACCAACGATGCTCCCAGCGCGCTGACCCGGCTTTTGGAGATGGGTATCGAGCCCTTCCTCATTGCTTCGGCGGTGGACTGCGTCACTTCCCAGAGGCTGGCGAGGAGACTGTGCGAGAGGTGCAAAGAGCCCTACGAGCCAGACCCGGAATTCCTCGAGAAGGTAGGACTTCATTTCAATGAGGGAGAGAGCCCGGTCATCTATCGGGCCAGGGGTTGCCCGGCATGCAATAACACGGGTTATCGGGGAAGGGTCGGAATATACGAGGTCTTGGAGGTAACCGAGAACATCGAGTACCTTGTGGCCAAGAACGCTCCCCACGTGGAGATCGCCGAGATGGCGAGGAAGGAAGGGATGAAAACCCTCCGGGAGGAGGGCTTCGAAAAGGTAAAACAGGGTATCACCTCGGTGGAAGAGGTGCTGAGAGTCATAATGTGATGATAGGATCTGTAACGGACCGCATGGGCTGAAGGGGTATGGCTGATTTCTCAGTAGGCAGGGGTTCGATTCGCGTGGTTAGGAAGGAGGACTGAGGGCAGTGGCCAAGCTGGATATCAACGAGCTCCTGGAGGAAGTGCTGGTAAGGGGCGCGTCCGACCTGCACATAACCGTGGGAGCGCCCCCGGTGATGAGGATCAACGGGGTGCTACAGAGGTTGGAAGAATACCCCCGGCTGACGGCCAACGACACCCGGGAGATGGTCTACAGCATCCTCACCGCCCGCCAGAGGGAAATGCTGGAGACCAACCTGGAATACGATCTTTCCTATTCTGTGCCGGGAAGTGCTCGCTTCAGGGTCAATGCCTATTTCCAGAGAAACAGTATCGGCGCCGCATTCCGGATAATACCCTATCGCATCAAGACCCTGGAGGAGTTGAACCTTCCGCCCGTGTTGAAGGATTTCTGCATGCTGCCCCGGGGCTTCATCCTGGTGACGGGCCCAACCGGGCAGGGAAAGTCCACTACCTTGGCCTCCATGATAAACATCATCAACGAGACCAGGAACCTGCACATCATCACGGTGGAGGATCCCATCGAGTTCCTGCACGTGCACAAGAAGTGCATCGTCAACCAGAGGGAAGTGGGAAGTGACACCCACAGCTTCGCAAATGCCCTGAAGTACGTCTTGCGACAGGACCCCGACGTGATACTGGTGGGCGAGATGAGGGACCTCGAGACCATTTCCACCGCCCTTACCGCGGCGGAAACGGGGCACCTGGTCTTCGCCACCTTGCACACCCAGGACGCCCCCCAGACCATCGACCGTATAATAGACGTCTTTCCCACCTACCAACAGCAGCAGGTGCGCATGCAGTTGGCGGGCACCATCCAGGCCATTATCACCCAGCAGCTGCTTCCCACCAAGGACGGGAAGAGCAGAGTCCCCGCTGTGGAGATCATGGTGGCCACCTCTGCTATCAGGAACCTGATAAGAGAGGCCAAGACCCACCAGATCTACTCGGCCATGCAGGCTGGTGGCCAGTACCATATGCAGACCATGGACCAGTCCATAGCCGCCCTGTACAAGAAGGGCATCATCTCCTACGAAGTGGCCGTGGCCCACTGTCACAACCGCGATGAGCTGGAGAGGATGATATCCTGACCGGGTGTACATTTACGAGGTGGGTTCCGAGCCTATAATGGCCGTTCTCGAGGTAAGGGATCTGAGGAAGAAATACACCTCCCTCGGGGGCAAATCGAGGGAGGCCCTTAAGGGGCTATCCTTCCAGGTGGAGGAGGGAAGCGTCACCGGCTTGCTGGGGCCCAACGGGGCGGGCAAGACCACGACCCTGAAGATCCTGGTGGGCCTCGTCAGGCCGGATGCTGGCTCGGTGAAGGTACTGGGCCGGGATTGGTGCGTGGACGTGCTCCGGGAGATCGGGTTTCTACCCGAGCAACCCTACTTCGAATACTACATGACCCCCCGAAGGCTGCTCCGTTTCTACGGGAGGTTGCTGGGCCTGGAGGAGGACCACCTTCCGGGGAAAGTTGGACACGTACTGAACCTGGTGGGATTGGAAAGGGAGGCCGATCTACCCCTGGAGAAATTCTCCAAAGGAATGCTCCAGAGGGTGGGCTTGGCCCAGGCACTGTTGGGAGACCCAAGGCTGCTCATCCTCGACGAACCCTCCTCGGGTTTGGACCCTCTCGGCCGAATCCAGGTTAAAGAGCTCATAGCGGAGATGAGGGAGAAAGGCGTTGCCGTGCTGCTCAGTTCCCACCAACTCTCCGAGATCGAGGAGATCTGCGACAGGGTGGTGATGCTTTACGGGGGCAGGGAAGTGGCGGCAGGGACTTTGGACGAACTCCTTTACCGGGGCGATGAGGTGGAGATACGGCTCAAGGATGGCATTCCGGCTGGACTTGCGGAAAAATTGAGGAACCATGTTCTCTCGGAAGACAAGGGCAAGCGGACGTTCGTGGTGAAAAGGGCTGTTCAGAGTGACGTTCTCAGGTTGCTTACGGAAAGCGGCGTGGAGGTGGAAGAGCTGAGGCCTCGCCGCATCAGCCTCGAGGAATTCTTCCTTTCCCGCTTGAGGGAGGCGAGGGAAGATTGAAGCGTGTGATTACAGTGGCCGGCGAATACCTGATGGAGGTAGCCCACCATAAAGCTTATTACGGTGTTGCCGCGGCCGTTGTTATCCTCACCCTGATGTTGCCATTCTTGCCCACGGCTGGCGTGGGTATCCAGCTGGATCTCTTTCGCGAGGCTTCCCTCGGCTTGGGATTGATAATGACCCTGCTTATCGCCTTGGTACTTGGCTCCACGGCCATGAGGAACGAGATGAACAGGAGGACCATATACAACTCCCTGTCGAAGGGGGTGAGGCGGGAGGAATACTATCTCGGGAAGTTCGTGGGAATATGCGCGGCCCTATTGTTATCTTTATTCTTTTTCTGGCTGGTGGTATTGATCATTGTCCTCATCCGGTTCCAGTTGTTCAACCCCGGTTTGGCCAAGGCCTTCTTCACCATATGGCTTGAGGGATGCTTGGTGGCCTCCATCTGCCTTTGGGCCTCCATGTACTTCCATCCATTCATATCGGTGCTTATCGGGACCCTTTTTTACGTGGTAGGACACGTAAAAGGCCATGTCCTGTACAGGGCGATGACCTCACCTGATTCCAACCTGGTGGGAAGGGTGGTCGCTGGCTTCTTCTACTTTGTTCTGCCCAATCTCGAGAAGCTTAACATAAACGAGACGGTTGCCCATGGCGAAAGGGTTTTCCCGGTAGGGGCCGGGAAACTGGCATTGCTCACGGGTTTGGCTCTTTCTTTCGTCGCGGTGTTCGTCCTTTTGGGGATGGTGTCTTTCCGTTCCAGAGACCTGTGAAGAACATGGTCCGCAAGAGGATGGCTGTCGTGGTTTTACTGGTCGCCCTTTTATGCGTAGCCGGGGCGTTCCAGGCTCTTCACGATCGGGAGATGGATGGAGGGCCCGGGGTCGGGAACGGTTTTCTCCCCGCGGATGCCCTTGTCTCAGCCCTGGGCGGAATAAGGCAGTACTTGGCATATGTCTTTTTCATAAAGACGGACAACCTCCACCACGCTTATTACGGTTCCATCGAACATGCGGCAGAAGTGCTCCCCTATCTCATCGCTGTGTCCTATCTGGACCCAGGCTATGTGGATGCCTTTTATGTCGGGTCGGAAATCTTGTACGACCTGGGAAGGCGTGAGGAGGCCATCCAGTTCAACATGAGGGGGCTGGAGTCAAACCCGGAATCCGGCGATCTTATGGCGTCGCTGGCCGATATATATCTAAGGGAAAAACGCTACCGGGAGGCCGCCGAGCTTTTCCGCGAGGCGTTAAGGGCGAAAGACAAGAAGATATTGAGCGAGGATTTCTTGCACATGGGCCTCGTGGCATCCCTCAAGGCGATGGGCGACGTGGAAGGGGCTTTACGGGCCCTGGAAGAAAGGATATCTCATTTGAATACGATACTTGCCAGCGAAGACCTGGATTGGGAAACCCGCGCAGGGTTGGTGAAGGGGATAAACGACCTGGAGAACCAATGGGGGGAGATGATTAAGATACAGGTCGAAGGACATTCAAGATGAAAGGTTGAATGAACGATAAAGAGATAAAGTACTGTGATGACCGGTTCAAGGTTGTGAAAAATGTCGGGATTGTTGTATAAATTAATAATCTTCAGGGGAAGAGGAAGAAGGTGAGGGGGCTTTGGCCAATACCTACACTTATAGGGTAAGGGACAGGCAGGGAAGGATCATCACGGGCACCCTGGAAGCGGATAACCAATCCGCAGTTACCCAGAAACTGCGGGAGATGGGTTATTTCATCATCCAGGTGGAAGAAGAGAAGCCATCCCTTGCCAAGAAGGAAATCAGGCTGTTCAAGCCGAAAGTAAAGCCCAAGGATGTCACGGTTTTCACGAGGCAGTTCGCCACCATGATCAATGCCGGTCTCCCATTGGTCAAGTGCCTGAGTATCTTGGGAGAACAGACCGAGAATCCTGTGTTGCGAGAGGTGATAGAAGATATAAGGCACGAGGTGGAGATGGGTCGGTCCCTCTCCGATGCCATGGCCAAGCACCCCCATGTTTTCAAGGAACTATATACCAGCATGGTCAGGGCAGGGGAGATCGGGGGTGTTCTGGACGACGTATTACTCCGGATCGCCACCACGCTGGAAAACGACGAGGAAATCAGAAGGCGCATCAAGTCAGCCTTGACCTATCCGGTGGCCATGTTCGCCATTTCTATCATACTCCTCATCGTCATGCTCATCTTCGTGGTCCCGACCTTCGAGAAGATGTTCTCGGAGATAGGGGCCACCATGCCCGCTCTTACCAGGTTCGTGATGGCGCTCAGCCGTTTCCTGACCGGATGGGGCGGGTTGGTGGTACTGGCCATCCTGGTGGGCGGCTTCGTGACCTTCGGTCGGTGGATCCGGACTCCTGCCGGAAGGAAGTTTCTTGATGGACTCAAGCTGAAACTTCCCGTTTTCGGTCCCCTGGCTCACAAGATTTCCATTTCCCGGTTTTCCAGGACCCTGGGGACGCTGGTGGCCAGCGGCGTGCCCATACTGCAGGCCCTCGATATCACGTCCAAGACCGTGGGTAACGTGCTGGTGGCGGAGGCGGTGAACACGGTGAGGGCGGGAGTGAAGGAGGGAGAGTCTATCGCCCGCCCGCTTAGCCAGAGCGACCTTTTCCCGCCCATGGTGACCCAGATGCTGGCCATTGGTGAGGAGACGGGGGCGCTCGATACCATGCTCAACAAGGTATCCGATTTTTACGATTCAGAGGTAGCGTCAACCGTGGAGGCCCTGACATCGCTTCTCGAGCCCCTGCTCATCGTCTTCCTGGGAATAGTTGTGGGAACCATCGTGCTTTCTCTCTACATGCCCATATTCTCCCTCATCAGCCAGTTCACCAGGGCTGGTTAAGAGAGAATCAATAGGTGTTGTTATTAGAGGGCTGGAATGTGGGGGGTTATCCCCTGTTGATAGTAAAAAGTGTGTATATCTGCATCTTCATGTTCAGGTTGTTGGGTTTGTTAAAAAGTGCTAAAGTTATTTAAAAATGATGGCGAAATTAACTAGTGTGAGCATCGAAAGGAAATCGGCGTTGTTTTTCTATCGCAGGGAGGTCGTTGGTGGAGGGAGATCGCCCGACAAAGCGGGACAAGCTGGGCCATCGATTATTGACCGTGAGCGAGGTGGCCAATATTTTAAGGGTGTCCAACATGACGGTTTACCGGCTGGTAAAATCGGGCCAGTTGCCCGCGATAAAGGTGGGCAAGAATTATCGTATTAAGGAGAGCGACGTGAATGAATTTCTGGCCCGGGGCGTGGTAAAGCCCGAGAAAAGTTGATTCAGGGGGTTGGGATGAGTCCTCGTAAAAGCCAGGTCACTGTGGGATTGGATATCAGCACTAACTCGGTAAAGGTGGCCGAGATCAGCTTGGTGAAGGGAAATCCCGTTCTCACCAATCTCGGGATAATACAACTTCCGGAGGGAGTGATAAGGGATGGCGAGGTGGAGGACGGGGTGGCCCTCACCGAAGCCTTGAAAGAATTGTGGAATATCACGGGGATCAAGGAAAAATCGGTGGTCCTCGGCATCGCTAATCAGAAAGTGATAGTCCGCCCCATAGAGATCCCTTACATGGAAAGGGAGGAGTTAGAAGGGGCCTTGAAATTTCAGGTCCAGGATTTCATCCCCATCCCGGTGGATGATGCCGTGCTCGATTTCGACATCATCGAAGAGTTCATGACCGCCGACGAGGAGAGGATGCTCACCGTGCTATTGGTGGCAGCCCATCGGGACATGATCTACAGCTTCGTAGAGGTTTTGAAGGCGGCGGGCCTTCAGCCAAAGGCTATCGATCTAAAGGCCTTCGCCCTTCCCCGTTCCCTGATCCCGCTGGAGAGGCTTCGGGGAGGTTACGAGGAGGGAGCTTCCCTGGTGTTGGTAAATGTGGGCGCGGGGATAACCAACATAACGATCGTAAAAGAGGGTTTGCCCAGGTTCGCTAGGTTCCTGCTAAGAGGCGGGGATGATTTCACCCGGGCTCTCGTCAACAGGTTGGACAAGGATGTTGGCGAGGCCGAGGAGATGAGGTTGGGAAGGATCAGCGATCCCGATGCCGAAGCAATATTAAGCCAGGAGATATCCGGTTTCGTGGGCGAGATAAGGAGATCCATCGATTATTACGTAGCCCAGACCCAGGAGAGAGATTTCGAAAAGATAATCCTAAGCGGAAGCGGATCCGTGACCGTGGGGCTTCCCCAACAGATGAACCAGGCCCTTAGACTCACGGTGGAGATGGGAAGACCCCTTCAGAACGTGCAGCTGGGAAGGCTTCCGTATAGCGCGGATGAGCTTGCGTTGATGGAGCCGTCGCTGGCAGTGTGCATAGGGCTCGCTCTCAGGGAGGTAGTGGAATGACCAAAATAAACCTGCTTCCCCCGGAGATAAGGGAAAGGGCGGAACGACCGAGGTTGGCCCCTTGGTTCATACTCATGGGGTTAATAACCGTGGCTATCATTGTTGGACTCTTCTTCATCTACAATTCCCAGAAGGCAGATAAAGAAGAAGCGTTGAGGCAGGTGCAACAGGAACTGGAGGACTTGAAGAGGAAGACAAAACCCATCGAGACGTACGAGGCACAACAGAAGGAATTGAAAAAATTGCAGGACCTTTACAAGCAGGTTAACGCCGGGAGGGTGGCCTGGGCCATGATCTTAAATGACCTGGCCATGTGCGTTCCCGAGGGATTGGCAACGGCCTCAAATCCCAAGGCTCCATGTATCTGGTTAACCCACCTCACCCTGGATGCCCAGCCCCTGGAAGCGGCGACGGGGGGTGCCCAGCAAGCTCAGGCCGGCGCTGGCGGGAACCCGATCACTATTGAAGGTTATGCGACACCCGCCTGGCTTTCCATGCAGACATGGCTTTCCCGTAGCGGGAACTTCAAGTCCCGAGGTTTTCTGGACACCTATCCCTATTACTACTATTTCAAGGGCCATCCCAAGGTGGCCGAGTTCTTCACCCGCCTGCAGAACATGGAGGAGTGGACCAATCTCTGGATAGAGAATTCGGAACAGAGCAAGATAAGCCAAAAGCGAAAGGTCGTGAAGGTCAACGAGCAAGGCCAGCAGGAAGAGACGGAAGAGACCTATAACGACTGGGCGATTTCCTTCAAGATAAACGGGCAATGGAACCCCGAGAAAGCGGTCTGGAAGTTCTCGGGGGAGTAGCGAGGAGGTAGCCCGAGATGAGGCTCAGAGCTGGTGCGGGACTTTGGCTATTGGTGGGTTTGTTGGTTTGCATCGTGGTCCTCATATTGGGGCTTTTCATAATCGTTTTTCCCCAAAGGAACAAGGTCAGCGAGCTTAACGACCAGATAGAGAAGACCAAGGCCGATATCCAGTTGGAGCAGAACCGACTAAATCAATTGAGACAGTATGAAAAGGACCCCGAGCAGTTTACTCGCCAGATAGACGCCATTAAGCAGAAGATACCGGATAACGTTGGACTTTCGGATATCTTCCATCAAATTGATTCTGCCGCCGCGGCCGCGGGAATTGATTTCTATTCCGTCAAACCGTCCCTACCGGTGAGCACAGGTGGATATTACGCTATCACTTTTGACGCGAAATTCTATGGAAGGTATTTTAACTTGGTGGAGTTCTTCAACCAGATCGAGACCCTCCCCAGGACCGTAAAGGTCGTATATCTTGACCTGGTCGCAAGCGATGACGGTTTGCCATACCTGGATATCACCATGAAGTTCCGCGCGTTTTTCACCACCGACAAAGGAGTGGAGACACTGGTCCAAAAGCAGGGAGGTAAGTAAAAAGGGGCATATAAAGCAGGGGAGTGCCAAGATGAGCGGAAAGCAAAGGCCTGAATCAAGGACGTCAGGGGAGAATATAAAGAGGATCGGGATATTGAGCAATCCTATGCTCAAGCTCGCATCTATGATCACCGTAGCCATGGCAATTGCCTTCGCGATAGCCATGATACCTGGAATCGGAACCCTGAAAGGAGATAAGGCACTGGTTTCGAAAGCGCTGGGCGATGATGCCACGTTAGCCGGAGGCCATAGAGAGATGGCCGTGCGCGTAATGGATCAGCGCTTCCAGGCCTCATCGGAGACAGAAGATCTTTTGAGGAATATCCCAGTAGTGGATGTCTGGGTTTTAAACGACCCGTTTTATCCTCTCATGGGAGAGATCGGCACTCTACAGAAAAAGGACGGAACGCTTTCGTCCAAGCAATGGCAGATGCTCGGATTCCCAGAATACGAAACCGAGAGCGGTACGACTACCGCCCCTACTACAACGCCAACTTCTCCGACCCCGGTTACATCGGGATTGCCCCAGAACGTGGTCTTGGTCAAGGATATCTACGAGGTGAGAGGAATAAAATACGCGACCATCAAGGTCAACGACCAGACCTACGATAGGCTTAAGCCAGGAAGTGAATTTGCCAATGTGTTCAAGGTGATGGAGATAAAGGAAAGTTCTGTTGTCCTCCAGTGTGGTGACGAGGTATTGGAGATCCCCGAAAACCAGGTCAGAAAGATTTGATATATCCTTTAAAATGAAGGCGGCCTTGGGCCGCCTTTTATTTTTATATTGAAACATTAGGACAACTACTTTGATTATTTCGGAGGGAAAGATGTTACGGTTTCTTGATGCCGGCGAGTCCCATGGCAAGGGAATTGCGGTGATAATAGAGGGCCTCCCCTACGGGGTTCCCTTTTCTGCCGAGAGGGCCGAGGAGGAACTGAGACGCCGTAGATTGGGCTACGGAAGAGGGCCCAGGATGGCCTTGGAGAAAGACAAGGTGGAGATAATGAGTGGCGTGAGGCACGGAAAAACTTTAGGGAGCCCCGTTTGCATGCTGGTGCGGAACGCGGAGTGGGATAAGTGGAAAGAGGTCATGGATCCCGATAAGAGAACCTATGCTTACGAGCCGGTGACAACCCCGAGGCCGGGACATGCCGATCTACCTGGATGTATCAAATACGGGACCAAGGATGTCAGGGATATCCTGGAACGTGCTTCTGCGAGAGAGACGGTGGGCAGGGTATGCGCGGGCGCCCTGGCTAAATCCCTTCTCGAACAGTTCGGAATAATGATCGGCTCCCACGTGGTCAGGATAGGGAGCGTTTCGGCAGCGAAAAGGGAGTTGAGAGATTATCGTGAAGTAGAGCTGGCTGACGATGACCCCGTTCGCTGCCTGGACAAGGATGTATCCCACAGGATGATGAGAGAAATTGACGAGGCGAATAGTAGCGGAGATACCCTGGGAGGGGTTTTCGAAGTATGGGCATTCGGCCTTCCGATGGGACTTGGAAGTCACGTGCACTGGGACAGGAGGCTTGATGCCAGGCTAGCCATGGCCGTGATGTCCATACAGGGAATAAAGGGCGTGGAAATCGGGGACGGTTTTTCCTTGTCCGAGAGCAGGGGAAGCCAATCCCTTGACCTGTTTGATGAGGACGAGGGATCGTGGACGAGGAGAACCAATCGTTCAGGTGGCGTGGAGGGCGGCATGAGCAACGGGATGCCATTGGTGGTCAGGGGTGCCATGAAGCCGATTCCCACTCTGAGAAACGGAGTGCAGACCCGGGATCTTGAGACGGGACGTAAAACCGTCTCGCTAAGAGAGAGGTCAGACGTATGCGCGGTACCGGCTGCTGCCGTAGTGGCAGAATCCATGGTGGCTCTGGTGATCGCCGACGCCCTCATGGAGATCGTAGGCTGCGATAACCTGGAAGCGATGAGAAGAAGGTACGACGCCTTGCTGGAGACGAGGAAAGAGTTATTCCCTTTTTAAGGGATTTTCATGCATGAACCTATGAGGTGAAGTTGAGAAAACGGAAGGGTAAGACGGGCTGAATTTTGCAAATACCATGTTTCCCGAAAATCTTTCTCTGGTTGGATTCATGGGTTCCGGTAAGAGCACGGTTGGTCCAATGGTGGCCTCTTTTCTTGGAATGAGATACGTGGAGCTGGACAAGGAGGTCGAAAAGCTGGCCGGCACAAAGATAAAAGATATCTTTGAAAAACACGGTGAATTTTATTTCAGGGAACTCGAGTCTAAGGCGTTGAACAGGGCCCTGTCCGGAAGGGGAAGGGTTCTATCCTGTGGCGGCGGGGTGATAATGAACGAAGAAAACGTGAGGATATTGAGGAGTAGGAGCCTGGTGATACTTTTATGGATATCACTGGAAACTGCGATCACGAGGCTTCAGGGTTGCACGGATAGACCTCTCGTTTCCGGGAAAGGCGAGGAAAGGATCCTTCGATTGTATCGCCAAAGAGAGAAGTTTTACATCGGGGCCGCTCACCGGGTCGTGAAGGCCGAGGGAAGAAGCCCCATGGAGGTGGCCGAGGAGATAATCGCGATATGGAAAGATTCGTGGTGGAACTGAAGGGAAGGGAAAGGTCCTACCCCGTATGCGTTGGATACGGGGCGTACGGGCATTTCCTTCCCGAGCTCCTGGTCAGGTCTGGATGGCATAGGCTTGCATTGATAACCCATCCGGAGATCATGGAGTTACACGGCCGGGAATTGGTGAACGTTTTGGTTACCTTCATGGGCGAGAGGGAGCTCCACCGTTTTACTTTCCCCCAGGGCGAGGAGAACAAGAACCTGGATACGGTGGCGCGCTTCATCGATTTCATGCTGGAACGGGAATTCACCCGCAGTGACGTGGTCCTTGCCTTCGGAGGGGGTGTGGTGGGCGACGTCGCCGGGTTCGCCGCTGGCATATATCATCGCGGCATGAGATATTATCAACTTCCCACCACCCTCATGGCCATGGTGGATTCGGCGGTGGGAGGCAAGACGGGGATAGATCACCATGGGGTTAAGAACTTGGTGGGCGTTTTCTGGCAGCCGGAGGCGGTCATATCGGAACTGGGGGTCCTCGCTACCTTGCCCGGGAGGGAGATCAAGAACGGCTGGGCTGAGGTGGTAAAATACGGATTTCTTTACGATGAGGGGCTTCTTGGGACGAGCGAGGTCTTCCTGCGGGAGGGACTGGCGGGAGTGGACGTGGAGGAAGTCGTGGTCACTTGCGCAAGATACAAGGCCGAGGTCGTGAGAGAAGACGAGACGGACGATAAGGGGATCAGGGCAATGCTTAACTATGGTCATACGTTCGGGCATGCCCTGGAAGCACTGACCGGTTTCAGCGACCTGAGGCATGGCGAGGCCGTGGCGGTGGGGATGATGATGGCCGCAAGGGTTTCCGAGCTCACCGGCCTTTCCGGGCCAGGATTGTACGAGAAACACAGGACGCTCTTATTGCCCCTGGTTTCGGAAGCCCCCATCGACTGGAGGTTCGACCCTTCGGACGTATATCGGAACATGGCAGCCGACAAGAAGAAAAAGGGTGTACTCAAGCTGGTTCTATTGGAAGAGCCCGAGCGGGCGCGGCTTGTCGATGAGCCCAGCCCAGATGTCCTCTTAAGGGCAATCGGAGAAGTTCTCGAAGATATCAATTTGAACAGGCCGTGAGATGGTCGATCAATGTTTGAAACTCAATTTTACCGGTGTTTCTGAGTTGAAAGGAGGGGGAGGATTGCTCGTATCCATAGCGAACGGACCGAACCTGAACATATTGGGATGGAGAGAGCCCGATATATACGGCAATGAGAGCTGGGATTCGGTCAAGGAAAGGCTTGTCGGCATGGGAGAAGAACTCGGGGCACGACTGGAATTTTTTCAGAGCAATGACGAAGGAAACCTGGTGGATTACGTCCAGGGATTGAGAGGAAGGGCAGATGCTCTGATAATTAACCCTGGAGCCCTGACCCACTATGGCTATTCCCTAAGGGATGCCATCTCCGCGTTGGACATACCTGTGGTGGAAGTACATATAAGCAATATATACGCCAGGGAACCCTGGAGGTCGAGATCACTGGTCTCTCCCGTTGTCAAGGCGGTGATCAGTGGTTTTGGCACGAGGGGGTACCTACTGGCTCTTCGGGGGATCCTGGAGATGCTAAGAGATGGCGGATGATCTCGCCCCGCGAACCGTCTGTCATGGACCTAAGGCTTATCACCTCGCGTTAAGTATTATCCATACCTGTGGATCCTTTCGTTTCTTAAAAATAGTTAGAAGTCCAGGCGCCACGTAAGTGGAAAGAGTAAGAATCGGGTGTCTGACATGAGGATAGATCCATCGGTCTTTAGGGACAGGAGAAAGGCAATCGTCGAAAGGCTGTCAAGAGAACGAGGACTTGACGGTCTTCTGGCGGAGAAACCCTCGGACATAAGGTATCTCACCGGTTTTTCTTGTTCGAAGGGAGCCCTATTCCTGGTGGGACAAAGGTGTTATCTGCTGGTCGACGGGCGATATGCCGAACAGGCCGAAAAAGAGCTCCAAGATATAGAGGTGATAAGGGTTCAGAAGAATTTCCGGCACGCTTTTTCCCTTCTGTCAAGGGATCTCGACGGCGCCCGAATAGCTTACGACAGGCTTTACACCACTGTGGCCACCATGGACGAGTTGCGAGCGGCCCTGAAGAAGAAAGTTTCATGGGTGGGGGTGGATGACCCCGTCTGCCGGCAGAGAATGATCAAGATCCCGCAGGAGATAAGGTCGATCAAAAAGGCAGTGCGCGTTGCCCAGGATGCTTTCCTGCATGTGATAGAGGATATCGTATCAAGGCGTCCCTCGGAGAAAAGGGTGGCTACTATGCTGATGTCGAGCATGGTCCAGCTCGGCTCAGAGGGCTTTCCTTTTCCGGTGATCGTGGCCTCGGGGCGTCGTTCCTCGATGGTTCATACCGAGCCGGCCGATAAGCGGATAGCCGGGCTGCTGTTGATGGACTGGGGCGCGGTCGTAGACGGATACTGCTCGGACATAACGCGGACCCTGGCGGTGGGCAAGGTCCCCACCAGGTTGAAGAACGTGCACGCACTGGTACTGGAGGCCAGGCAAGCGGCCCTGGAGGAGATAAGGATAGGAAAACCGGTAGGGGCTTTGGACGAGGCGGCCAGGAGAGTGATGAATAAGGCGGGTTATGCCGAGTACTTTACCCATGGATTGGGCCATGGGGTGGGGATGGAGGTGCATGAGTGTCCCGTGGTAGGACCTGGAAGGGAAGAGCCCCTGGCGCCGGGGATGGTGTTCACCGTGGAGCCGGGGATATATCTGCCCGGAGTGGGGGGCGTGAGGGTGGAGGACATGGTGCTGGTAAAAGAAAACGGGTACGAGCTTTTAACGACAATCCCCCGGGATCTCGACCCCGAGGTCTATATACCTGGTTAGCCCGAATTCCTGCTGAAGTGGTTGTGTTAAAATTGGACGGCGAAAGTCGCAGTTCTATGTCCGTCAGATGAACGTATCGGTACCGGAGGTCGCCCGAGATGATCACCACCGCTGATTTCAGGAACGGAATGACCATCGAGCTGGACGGGGTGCTGTATAACATCCTCTATTTTCAGCACGTGAAGCCCGGAAAGGGGCAGGCCTTCGTGCGCACCCGGTTAAAGAACCTGAAGACCGGCGCAGTTATCGAAAAGACCTTCCGGGCAGGGGAGAAAGTCGAGTTAGCGGTGCTGGACAAGAGGAAGATGCAGTACCTTTACCGGGATGGTCGTAACTTCATCTTCATGGATACCGAGACATACGAGCAGATGAGCATCGACGAAGACGAGGTGGGGCAGGCGGCCAACTATCTGAAAGAGGGGATCCTGGTGGAGATCCCCCTATATGAGGGCAAGCCGGTGGGCGTCGAGCCCCCGGTTTTCGTGGACCTGGAAGTCGTCGAGACATCCCCAGGGGTGAAAGGGGATACTGCAAGCGGAGGAGGGAAGCCTGCCACCTTGGAGACGGGTCTAATTATCACCGTTCCCCTTTTCATAGAGGAAGGGAACTTGGTTAGAGTGGATACGAGGACCGGTGAGTACGTGGAAAGGGTCGGATGACGGGACGCAAAGCGTCCCTTTCGGCATCTTGAGGGATATGGAGGTGCGGAGGCCAAGAAGCCCATTTCCTCGTTGTCCCACGACGATAGGTATCTGAGGGCAGATCGAACTGGAGTGATGATGAGCTACTGGGATTGCGTTGAATACCGTATTCGACACGGGGTTCTGGAGCTGATAGCTGGGCTTGCCCTCCTGAAGGTGGAGGGAGTCAAGGGCGCCGGCTTGAGGGCTGGACAGGGCGATGAACGTCCCAAGCGGAAAAATATCACCAGGGGCATAAGGGCTCATGTGGAAGAGGGGAAGATAACCCTTTTTCTTCAGGTTTACGCGGACTTCGAGGCTGAGTTCCTGTCTGTGGCCGAAACCGTGCAACAGAAGGTGAAAGAAGCGGTTGAGGGGATGACCGGGTTGCCTGTGGTTGCGGTGGACGTGGAGGTCGTGGGGGTGAACGCGCCATAGAACGGAGCATGCAATCATTTGCCAGACGCACGCTGGCAAGGAAAGTCGCCTGTGACATCCTCTATCAGATAGAGATAAAGGGCGATGGGCTCGAACAGGTATTGAGGGATTTTCAGCCCCTGTTGAGGGAGGGCGTGGAGGAGATAGAGCTACCTCCCGGTGGAATCCCCGAGTTCTCCCTGGAACTGGTAAGGGCCTACTTTTCTCACCGCGAAGAGATTGACGACCTTATAGAGAGATATTCCGAGGGATGGACCCTTCAACGCATGCCCATGGTGGACCGCAACCTTTTGCGGTTGGGCTTTGCAGAGCTCCTGTATTTTCCGGATATTCCAGTGAGCGTTACCATCAACGAATACCTGGAATTGGCAAAGGTGTTCTCGACCAGCGATTCGAGGAGGTTCATAAACGGGGTTATGGGTAGCCTGGTAAAAGACAGGTGCATCGTGAAGGCGGAAGGAGACGAAGTCCAAGAAGGGCGTTCCGGTGATGAGTCTCAAGATAGGGTGGATGGATCGGAGTGAGCGCTGAAGCATGACCGGAACGGGATTCCTGGGGAAGGAGAAAAGGGGATAAGTCGTCGAATTATTTTTAGAGCGATATCAAGAGAGGAAGGTCGCCTTTAAATCAGTCCAGTGAGGCTGATAAGGTGGTGTTGAAGGTGAAGAAAAAGATTTCCCCTCCGGTTTTGATTGGAGGGGTTTTATTTTCACCTGAATGACAGGGGGTGGAGAGAGGAAATGGGATTCGTGACCAAGGCCAAGCTCATGGAAGAAGCCGATATTGGACGGGCCCTTCGAAGGATAGCCCACGAGATCTTGGAGCGCAATCGTGGGGCGGAGGACCTGGTGCTGGTGGGCATCATGACCAGGGGTGTGCCACTGGCGGAAAGGATAGCCTCTTACATCAGTTCCATAGAAGGCGTCGATGTACCTCTCGGCTCGCTGGACATCACCCTCTACCGGGATGACATCCACCGCCTGGAACAACCGGCAGTCAGGGAAACCAGGCTTCCAGGGGACCTGGAGGGCAAGAAGGTGGTGATAGTGGACGACGTCCTCTACACGGGCAGGAGCGTCAGGGCGGCCATGGACGCCATAATGGATTTCGGGAGACCCGCCCGAATACAACTGGCTGTCTTAGTGGACAGGGGCCATCGAGAATTACCCATAAGGGCAGATTATGTGGGCAAGAATGTCCCTACCTCGCGGGAGGAGGCAGTCAGGGTATGCCTTAGAGAGACCGATGGGGAGGATGCGGTATACCTGGGATTTGAAAACCCCGGAGACGACCACGCGGTTAATCGTTCATTGTCAAGTTGAAGAGTTCGACCTGTTTGAAAGGCGGTAAGGATGTTCCGTAACAGAGGGAAAAGAGACCTTTTAGACGTTGACCAGCTCGATCGGGCTGAGATCGAATCCCTTCTGGAGTCCGCGGAGGCTTTCGAGGAAGTATTGAGAAGACCTATCAAGAAAGTCCCGGCGTTGAGGGGAAAGACGGTGGTCAACCTCTTTTACGAGCCATCCACCCGAACTCGCATGTCATTTGAGCTAGCGGCCAAAAGCCTGAGCGCCGACGTATTGAATTTCTCTGCCTCCTCTTCCAGCGTGGAGAAAGGAGAAAGCCTCAAAGACACGGGCCTTACGGTGCAGGCGATGGGGGCGGACGCCCTGGTGGTTAGGCACCCCATGGCAGGTGCTCCGGACAAGCTGGCGGAATGGTTGGACATCCCGGTGATAAATGCTGGAGACGGCATGCATGCACATCCAACCCAGGCACTCCTGGACATATACGTCATGAGAAAAAGGTTGGGCGCATTGGAGGGAAAGAGGGTGACCTTTGTTGGGGATATACTCCATTCAAGGGTGGCCAGGTCGGGGATAAAGGCCTGCTCGATGATGGGGATGGAAGTGGCGGTCGCCGCACCTCCCACCTTCCTGCCGGATTGGTTGCCCTCTGGGGTAGAGGTTTTTTATCGATTGGATGACGTCCTGAGGGATTCTCACGTGATATACCTCCTCAGGATCCAGCGGGAAAGGCAGGTGCAGGGTTTTCTCCCCTCCTTGGAGGAATACGTCCACTTTTTCCAACTGAACGAGGAAAGGCTGGGAAAGGCAAGGCCAGACGTTTTGGTCATGCACCCTGGACCCATGAACAGGGGGGTGGAGATAACCCCTAAGGTGGCAGAAAGCCCCCAGAGCCTCGTGGATTACCAGGTCACATGCGGTGTGGCGGTGAGGATGGCGATCCTGTTCCTCCTCCTCGGTGGATCGGGAGGTGCATGAGGAGTGTCGGAGATACTCATCCGCGGCGGCAGGGTGATAGATCCCTTCTCATCTAGTAGTTTTTCGGCCGACTTGCTCATAAGGGAAGGAAGGATCGTCTCCATTTCCCGGGGCATTGCCAGGAATGGCTTTAAAGTCTGGGAGGCGGATGGGAAGTATATATTTCCCGGTTTTCTCGACCTTCACGCCCACTTGAGGGAGCCGGGAGGGGAGGAGGCCGAGGACCTGGAAAGCGGGTTGATGGCGGCGGTAAGGGGAGGTTATACCGCCGTGTGCTGCATGCCGAACACGGAACCTCCCCTGGACCACCCGGAGCTGGTGGATGCCCTTTACCTGAAAGCAAGGTCGATGGGAATGGCCGACCTGTTTCCCGTGGGTTGTATAACCCGTGGCAGGAAGGGACGGGAACTAGCTGACATGGGGCTTCTTAATTCCAGCTTGGCCCGGGTGAGGGCGTTTTCCGATGACGGGGATTGCGTGATGGACTCCGGGTTGATGAGGAGGGCCCTGAGGTATTCCCGGGCGCTGGGCACCGTGATCATTTCCCACCCCGAGGACAGCGCCCTCAGCAGCAACGGACAGGTAAACGAGGGGAAGGTCTCTTATCGATTGGGTTTGCGGGGTATTCCCTCTCTGGCAGAAGAAGTCATGGTGGCCAGGGATATCCTGCTGGCCGAGGAAACCGGGGCCAGATTGCATCTGGCCCACGTGAGTACCGCCCGTAGCGTGCGGTTGATCAGGGAGGCAAAGGAACGGGGAGTGCCGGTGACGGCGGAGGCAACCCCACATCACCTTATTCTTACCGAGGAAGACATACCTGGTTATGACGCCAATTTCAAGGTCAAACCTCCCTTGAGGACCAAGGAGGACGTGGAGGCGCTCAGGGAGGCACTGGCAGACGGGACCATTGATGCCGTGGCCACAGACCATGCGCCTCACACATTGCAGAGCAAGGAACAAGAATTCGATTATGCCCCCTTCGGGATATCTGGCCTGGAGACCTCTTTTTCCCTTCTTTACACGGAACTGGTGCTGAAGGGAGAGCTTAGCCTGGAGGAGCTGGTGGGCCTTTTTACATCGGGACCTGCCCGCGTTTTGGACCTTTCCCCTCCCTTGTACGGGGGAGAGTTTGTGGAGGGCAGGGTGGCAGACCTGGTGATCTTCGATCCCCAGGCAAGCTGGACGATCGATCCATCACGATTCGCCTCCAAGGGCAAGAACACACCTTTTGCGGGGAAGGAGGTCAAGGGAAAGGTGGTGGGAGTGCTTAAGGGGGGAAGGATTGTTTACGAAGACGAAGCACTATGCGAGTGATGATATGGGCGGGTCAGGTTTGGACTTATTAGCGGGGACAGATAGTGTCTGTTTTTCATGGAGCCTCGTCCCCGTTAAAGGAGGGTCCGTAAACGGAGGGAGGTAGACGGGGGATGGCCGAGAAAGAAAGAGTGTTGTTGATGGGGGCGGGGATGACCTTCCCAGATGCTTCCCTTTCGGGCCGGGTTACACTGGGATACGCCAAGGCCCTTGTCGACTTGGGATACGAGGTTGTGCTGGCGGATGACCTTCCCCATCCAGACCTGGAAATGCTCCCCTCGCTTGGCATCCCGTTTTACATAGAACCCCTCACCCAAGGAACGGTCCGCAGGTTGGCGGAACTATTCGGCGCCCATTATCTGCTGTGGGAGCTGAGGGGTGGTATGCCATCGGTTCCCGGTTTTTCCTGGAAGGCTGGCGGAGAGGTAGATCCCTTCCGCCAGCTCGAAAGATGGAGATCAGCGCAAGAGTTAGGGCGTGGACCAACTTCCCTGACTGGGGGAAGAGCCACCGAAGAAGGTTGGGCAGCGGTGGCGTTTGACGGAGAAGAGGCGAAGCTTCTTGCGGCGTGTCTTCCGCCTGGCACCAGGAATCGGCAGGTCCAGCGGTCCATACTGGAAATTGCTCGGAAACTGGTCTGGCCAGGCGTGTGGGAGATGGAGCTGGAGTTGTCAAGAGGGATGGTCGTAGCCATCCTCGGAGTGCTGTCCAGGCCGGATCGCATCTATGCCGTTACCGATGAAATAGGGGGCCTAGACCCGGCGAGCCTGCACCTCCGTCTTGTACTCGGCCTGAGGGCCTTGCCGGCCCGTTTAGAGAGCATATGGCTTGATGACGATGAACGGCTTTTAGGAAACCCCGGATTCTCGGAAATGGAGTCGGGGAACGGAGCGCATGGGATGCCCGATTCGGCTTTTCTCCATCCCGAGGACGATGCGGTGATGGTCAAGGTGAGCTGTCTGCCCCTGGATGGGGAGCTCAAGTTGACGCTGTGGGAGGAACTGGAGGAGTCGGGCTTCGTGAACGGGACGGGGCTTGCGGTGGCACCGCCTTGTGACCTCGGCAAGGACGTGGCGGTGGAGCTTCTCCGCAAAGCCGTGGAGCTTCTTCCTCGTCACCGGAGCCCAGTGACGATAAAAGCATTTCTCAGGGGAGGCAGTATCGATTTGGTCGGGCTGGAGGATGGAACACGGGATTGGCCCTTCTCGTTCTGGATAGACAGGATATTCGGCTCTGCCAGGGTGGTCGCCGGTGGCATATCCATGGATGGTTACCTTTCCAGCTTGAACGGTAAGGGACCTTATCTCGCCAGGATACCGGCGCCAGTGGGAGAGCGAGGGAACACCTCGGACACAGGAATGCGGGGAGCGAGGAACGGAAGCTGGGGTTATCGCCTGGCAATGGGAAAGACGCTGGAAGAAGTCCTGGCCCGAGCTGTACATGCGCTTTACGAGGGGCGCTCCCCGGGACGAAAGGTGGTGCTCAGCGTGGCGGACAGGCAGAAGAGGGAACTCGTGGGACTGGCAAGGGAATTGGCCTCCATGGGTTACGCTTTCTATGCCACCGAGGGCACGGCGAGGGCCCTGAAGATGGTGGGGATAGAGGCTGAGAAGGTCAAGAAGTTGAAAGAGGGTTCTCCCAATATCTTGGACGTTCTGAGATCGGAGAGAGTGGACCTCGTGATCAACGTGCCCCGGGGGCACGGGCCGATGAGCGATGGTAGGTATATCCGGGAAGGGGCGGCTGCAGCATGTATCCCCTGTTTCACCAGGGTGCTTTCCGCCTGGTATCTGGTCCGGGGGATGAAAAACGCCGACCCGGAGACGTGGGAGGCCATGCCTGTAGAATTATACAAGAGGGAGATCCATGACATCTCTTCCCTGGCGGGGTGACATTAGGGCCGAGGTGGAGGCCATCAGATCCCTTGGTACGTGGAGCGAACTCACGTTAAGCCTCAGTCCTCCCCTGGTGGCGGAGCCTGGTCAGTTCGTCCACGTTTATTGTGATGGAAATCGCATATTGAGAAGGCCTTTCAGTATATTCGGCCTTGAGGAAGAGGGAAAACGCCTCAAGCTGTTGGTAAAGCCAAGGGGAGGAGGATCCACCTGGCTCGTGAGTCGAAAGGTGGGTGAAGGGATAGACCTGATAGGTCCCCTGGGCAGGGGATTCCCCCTTCAAGGAAAAAGGGTTGCCTTGGTTGCTGGTGGTATCGGGATAGCGCCCCTTGCCTACCTGGCCAAACGCCTACGGGATTCGGGATGTCAGGTGTCCATCTTCTGGGGATTGTCGGAGCTGGATGAGGCGGGAAGCCTTCCCCATGAGCTGGGAAGGGAATGCGAGCTCTATCTATCCGTGGAAAAAAATTTGTGGCCCGAGAAGGGACCCGCATGTGCCAGGGCCGTGAACGTGGGCACGGTCCTTGACCTTTTTAGCCGCTACCAGGGAAATTTCGACGTCGTGTATGCATGCGGACCCCGCAGTATGTATGTCGAATGGTTTAAGGATTTGAGCAAGGTGCCCTCGGTCCCGGTCTATCTTTCTTGGGAGGAGAGGATGGCATGCGGTATAGGTGCGTGCCTGGGTTGCTCCGTGCCGGTGCGGGGCGCAGGGAGGCTTTACGCGAGGGCTTGCAGGGAAGGCCCCGTTTTCCTATGTGACGAGATCGATTGGGAAAGGGTGGATACTATTGGGCCCTGAGGTGGACTTGAGGGTAAAGTTGGGGACCATTGAGCTTCCCAACCCGGTGCTGGTCTGTTCCGGGACCTTCGGATGCGGGAGGGAATACTCCGAGTGGATGGAACTGGGGAGGCTCGGAGGCCTGGTAACCAAGTCTGTTACGCCTGAACCGGTACCGGGGAACCCACCACCGCGCCTCTGGGAGACACCCTGTGGACTCCTCAATTCAATAGGGTGGGAGAACGGAGGCCTGGACCAGTTCTTGGAGGAGGAGCTTCCCTTCTTGAGGGACCTGGGCATTCCGGTCATAGTCAGCGTGGCCGGCTTCACTCACCGCGATTACCTCACGGTGTCCACCAGGCTCTCCGAGGAGGATAGCGTGGCGGCGCTGGAGATCAACCTGTCATGTCCTAATGTGGAAAGGGGAGGACTTTCCTTCTGCCACTGTCCTGACGAGGCCTCCGCTTTGGTGGGGGAGATAAAGGAAAGGGTGGGAAAACCTGTCCTGGTCAAGTTGTCTTATCGCGTGAGCGGTCTGCCCTCCCTCTGCAGGCTCATGGAGGAGGCGGGAGCAGACGGCATAAGCCTTATAAACAGCTTGCCCGCCATGGCCATCGACCCCGAGACTGCCCTGCCCAGGCTCGGTAACGTGACCGGCGGGCTTTCTGGTCCTGCCATCCATCCCCTTGCAGTGCTCGCGGTGTGGGAGGCCTATGCTTCCACGTCCCTTCCCATAGTGGGTATGGGCGGCATCTGGGGTTGGGAGGATGCAGTGGAGTTTATCCTGGCGGGGGCGACGGCTGTGGGGGTGGGAACGCTTAATTTCAGGGATCCGCGAGGATCTCTGAGGGTCCTGGATGGGATAAGGGAATACCTGGTCCGTAAGGGATACTGTCGCGTAGAGGACCTGGTGGGGATGGCCCACCGGCGGTTAAAAGGCTGGAAAAAGGAAAGAGCCGGGAAAGGGCTTGAGAGTCGAGAGTGACGACGTGTTCCCGTGGTCGATGGGAGCGAACTGGAGCGGGAGATGGAACGGAAAAATATCGAGACCAGCGATCCCCTGATAGTCGCCCTCGATTTTCCGTCGGTGGCGGAGACCATGTCTTTCCTACACAGGGTAGGAGACAGGATCAGATGGGTGAAAGTGGGGTTGGAGGTTTTCGTGAGAGGCGGTCTTCCCCTGGTCAGGGAGATCAAGAACAGGGGATATTCCGTGTTCCTGGATCTGAAGCTCCACGATATACCCAACACGGTGGCGGGAGCGTTACGGGGGCTCATGGAATTGGATGTGGATATGGTCTCGGTTCACGTGATGGGCGGGAAGAAGATGTTGGACGAGGCGGTCAGGGTGGTCCGGGAACTGGGAGAAGAAGCACCCTTGTTGGTGGGGGTAACGGTGCTGACCAGCCTTGATCGGGAGGATCTGGTGGGGATGGGTTTACCGGCAGACCCCCGTGAACAGGTGCTTTTGCTCGCGAGGCTTGCCAGGAGTTGTGGCCTTGATGGAGTCGTATGTTCCCCGCAAGAGGTGGCAGACGTGAGGGCGTTGACGGGAGAGGATTTCTTACTGGTGGTCCCGGGAATCCGCTGGGAAGAAGGAGAGATAGGCGACCAGGCCAGATTCTCGTCCCCCGGGAACGCTTTGAGGCAAGGGGCTGATTTCTTGGTAGTGGGAAGGCCCATAACCGGGTCGCCCGATCCACTGGGGGCAATAGAAAGGATTTACAAAGAGGCGGAGGATGCCAGGGGTAAAAGATGAGAACAGGAGACGGTGACGCGGCAAGGCATAGTCTTTAGCTGCATAGAAGCCTGAAAAGGGGGTAATATTATTATGGCTCTGGCTGCATTGATCCCGTTTTCAGTGGATTAGGGTTTAGGCTCATTTTTTTCGCGAGAGAAAGGGAGAGAGATGAACCCGTGGGAAGTCATGGATATCCTCCAGGAGAGAGGGGCAGTAGAGAAAGGCCATTTCGGGCTGTCTTCCGGGCTGCACAGCGATACTTATGTCCAATGCGCCAAAGTCTTGCAGTATCCCCATCTGGCCGAGAGCCTGGCCGATGCCATTGCGTCATCCTTCCGGGATGAACCGTTGGATCTGGTGGCTAGCCCGGCCATGGGAGCGGTGATCCTGGGCTACATGGTCGCCCTATCGTTGGGAAAGAGGATGATCTTTGCGGAAAGGGTCAACGATAGGTTGACCTTCCGCAGGGGCCTTAAGGTGCAGAAGGGTGAGAAGGTCTTGTTGGTGGAGGACGTCATCACCACGGGAAGCTCCCTCAGGGAACTGATGGAACTTGTGAAGGGGGAAGGAGGTGAAGTGCTGGGAATAGGTGCACTGATTGAAAGGGGAGAAGGTGAGGATTTCGGGGTCAAGAAGAGAACGCTGGTGCAGCTGAAGGCTGATGTGTGGAAGCCCGAGGAGTGCCCCCTTTGTGCCAGGGGCTTGCCTTTGGAGGTTCCCGGGAGCAGAGGACTCCATTGAGGGATTGACCGCCGGGGCTTTCTTGAGCGAATATGCTGGTGGATGAGGGGGTAGAAAGCGTTTATACTTATGGGAGCTTACAGTTATCCCGAGGGCAGAGGGAAAGACCTGATAGAAGGAGGGTGAAAGATGGCTAACAGACCGCTCCCGACACTCTCAGAGGAACAGCGCAAGGCGGCACTGGAGAAGGCAGCCAAGATGCGGAAGGAACGGGCCGAGATAAAGAAGAAGCTGAAGGCAGGGAAGCTCAAGGTTTCCGATATCCTTAAAAAGGCCAACGACGAACTTTACGGGAAGATGACGGTCAAATCGGTCCTGGAATCCCTTCCCGGGATAGGCAAGGTGAGGGCCGCTAAGATCATGGAGGAGATCGGGATAAGCGAGAACCGCCGCATAAAGGGCTTGGGCCCCAACCAGGTAAAGGAGCTCAAAGAGCGCTTCGGATGATAATCGCCCTGGTGGACTAAAACCGGGAAGAACATATTCTATATGGGAAAGGGAAGGCTTTTCGTCGTCTCCGGACCATCGGGGGTGGGCAAGGGGACGGTAATAAGCGCTCTGCTCAGCAAGTATCCAAAAGCCTGGTTATCCATATCTGCCACCACCAGGAAACCCCGTCCTGGCGAACGGCATGGTGTTGACTATTTCTTCATCGAAGAAGATGATTTCCTGGACAAGGCCAGGAAAGGTGATTTCCTGGAGTGGGCGGAGGTGCACGGAAACCTCTACGGAACCCCGGTGGGTGAAGTCGAACGAAAGCTTGCTGAGGGCAGGGATGTGTTCCTGGAGATCGACGTAAAGGGCGCCCTCCAGGTGATGAAAAAAGTGCCGGATGCGATCACGATATTTTTGGCCCCTCCCTCGATGGAGGAGCTGGAGAAAAGGTTGTTGAAGCGGGGTACCGAAAGCGAGGAGGAGATCGACATCAGGCTTCGCAATGCCGAGAAGGAAGCGAGGTTTGCCCAGTCCTTTCGATACTTAATAATCAATGACGACCTGGAACGCGCCGTGGAAGAATTGTGTGCTATATATGAGAAAGAGCGTGGAGGAAATAACGGTCAGGATAAAGACGTGGGAGGATGATAGCGCATGTTGATGAAGGTCAAGCTGGACGATCTCCTGGAAAGGACGGGGGGATCTCGCTTCGTCCTGACGATGTTGGCGGCGAAGAGAGCCCGCCAGATCAACAACTATTTCCGCCACCTTGGCCATGGCCTGGGGCAAGAGGTAGGGCCTCAGGTGACATCTGAATCCAGCAAGCCCCTCACCATTGCACTGGAGGAAATCGTGGCGGACAAGATCGAATACGAGAGGCCCGCGGAAGAGGGCATCAAGTAGAGGATATGAGCTGCGTTGTATTGGGGGTTACCGCCGGGATCGCGGCTTATAAAGCCGTAGAGGTTGCACGGCAGTTGGTATCCAGGGGAATCACCGTCAAGGTGATCATGACCGAGAGGGCCCGCAATCTTGTGGGCCCTTCCACGTTTCGGGCCATCACCGGAAATCCCGTGGCCATATCGCTTTTCGACGATCCAGAATCCCCCATGAAACATATTAGCCTGGCCAGGGAAGCGGATGTCGTGGTGGTAGCCCCGGCCACTGCGAACCTGTTGGCCAAGATGGCGCACGGATTGGCGGACGACCTGCTTTCCACCACTCTCCTCGCCACCCGAGCTCCGGTGGTCGTGGCACCCGCCATGAACGCGGCCATGTTCCGTCATCCAGCTACCCAGGAAAACCTCGAAAAGTTGAGGCAGAGGGGTGTCGTCGTGGTGGGTCCAGAAGAGGGATACCTGGCCTGCGGGGAAGAGGGAGAGGGCAGGATGTCCGAGCCGTCCAGCATAGTGGACGCGGTCCTTGCCCTTCTGCGGGGCGGAAGACAGCTGGAAGGGAAAAAAGTCCTCGTCACCGCGGGGGGAACCCGGGAGCCCTTCGATCCGGTGCGGTACGTGGGAAACCGTTCCAGTGGCAAGATGGGGTTCGCCCTGGCAGAAGTGGCCAAGAGGAAAGGGGCGGAAGTATACTTGGTCTCCGCCCCCGCTTCTTTGGCCCCTCCGGAAGGGGTAACCCTGATCAGGGTGGAGACGGCGGAGGAGATGCGGGACGAGGTGATGAAGTTGGCCCCTGACGTCGATGTGGTGGTTATGGCGGCGGCGGTGGCCGACTACACACCGGAGGGGTTTTCCGAGGAAAAGATAAAGAAAGATGGCCAGGAAGAACTGGTGATAAGATTGCGCAGGACTCCCGATATCCTGAAGGAACTCTTGGAGAACAGAAAGCGGGACCAGATCATAGTGGGATTCGCGGCCGAGACGGGGAACCTGAGGGAAAAGGCCCTTTCAAAGATAGAATCCAAGAGGGTGGATCTCTTGGTCGCCAACGATGTTACCCGACCGGGTTGCGGTTTCGGTTCCGATTATAACCAAGCCCTACTGGTGTTTCCCGATGGAAGGACTAAAGAGACCGACCTGATGCCCAAGGAGGACTTGGCGATGCTGATATGGGACGAGGTGGCAAGATTGCTGGCAGAAAAGGCATGAGCTTTCAAGCCGGCACGAAGAGTGGACGATTATAAATAGGCAAAGAGAGGTGATGAAGAAGAGGAATGGGCCGCGATGACCGCGGCGACGGGAACGGGGTCGGGAAATGGCAAAGCTAAAGAAGTCGGGAATCGTCCTCAACGTGTCCACCTATCCGCTTCCCACCCTTCTTCCGAAAAAGGGGAATCGGAAAGCGAAGACCTTGACCTTCGACATCAATTTCGACCTGGTAGAGGAGGACGGGTCCACGACCAAAGTATGGTTTTACCGGGGGTTCCGCTTCCCTCCCCCCCTGGATGACGGGGACAAGGTTGAGGTCGTGGGGAAATACGGTTGGTGGACTAAAAACGTTTTTTATGCTTCAAAAATAATAGACCGTAAGCGCGGAAAGATATATACTGGTTTCAGGAACAGGGAACTGAAGGAGGGCAGGTAACCTAAAGCCCTCCGTTCCATAGCGGGTCGGAGTGGCGGAATCGGTAGACGCGCTAGGTTGAGGGCCTAGTGAGGGGTTACCTCATGGGGGTTCAAGTCCCCCCTCCGACACCAGAAAGAACCCGGCTCTTGAACAGCCGGGTTTTGTTGTTCAAATGTCACCCTATTCCAGCCTCACTATTCTCGTGGGCCTCATGCTCGATACCGGGTTGTTACAGGGAGGTACCGGGTATTCCATCCTGTCATGCACGGCTAAGGCGATCTAGACTCGTGTTTCCGGATCGGGAAATGACACGGGTTATCGAGGGCGATAAGTCTTCCCGACCTTTTGTAGGGGTCAGTTTAGACTTGTTCCGTTTGACGACGTCCCCTCGAAGATGACCTAATGTGAGGAATCAGAAGCGGTCAAATACGAGTGGGGAGGGATCTTTCATCACTCTGCCGGTCAAGGGAGATCCGCGATGGTATCAGTGTATATCGGACAGGAATTCCATCAGGAACCGGTTTACCTCGTCAGGCCTCTCCTGTTGGACCCAGTGGCTGCAACGCTCGATGGTTCGGAGCTGGAATGGTCCCGATACGTAATCGGGTATCTCATCCAGCAGGGAGGGATGGAAGGCCCTGTCTTCCATGCCCCAAATGACCAGCGTGGGACATGTGACCCGCAGGGAAGGGATCCGTGAGAGGGCCTTGGAGGGAGGGGCGAGAAGAATCCTCCGGAAGGAGGCGCGGTAGTAATTCAAGGCGGCGGTGAGGGCGCCTGGCTTGGCGGCGGCTTCTTTATACCTACGGATGTCATAATCAGTGAAGGCCGATTTATCCACCGCCCATCCCCTGAATAGCCTCTCGATGAACTCATAATCGCGCCGGGCGATGTAGAGCTCAGGGATTAAGGGTAGCTGGAAGAAATAGATGTAGCGAGATCTCTTCCTCTGGCGAGGGTCGGTGAGGATCTTCTTTGCCAGAAGAGGAGGGGGTGGACAGTTCAAAACGGCCAGACCCTTCACCAAGTGGGGGTAATAGGCGGCGAAAGTCCAGGCCAGCCCTCCTCCCCAGTCATGTCCGACCAGCGTCACCTTCCCGTCCGTGTGTTCCTGGATCAAGCCCTCGATGTCCTCCAGTAGCACGCCCATGGAGTATTGGCCGACGCCCTTCGGTTTTTCGGTCTGGTTGTAACCACGGAGGTCGGGGACGATCACCCTGTAACTGGTTGCCAAAACGGGAATCTGGTGCCTCCAGGAGTACCAGAATTCTGGGAAGCCGTGCAGGAGCAGGACCGTGGGCCCTGATCCGGCCACCACGCAGTGCATCCTGAGGTTGTTCACGTGGAAGTAGACGTGTTCCCAGGTAGCCTTACTCCCTCTCAGCCCCCCAGACATCATCGCCGCCTCCCTTCTTTAATTCGGCAGGGCACCCAATAGCCCAATATACCCTGCAGGTCACAACCATATTCCTGGCGATGCCGTTGCGGGCCCGTTTCTCCTCCTTTCCTGGCAAGGCCATGGAGATTAAAAGGACTTTATAATTACGGCGAGAAGTGAGGGGAGGTATGCGACCGTGAGAGGAAAGATCGCGCTGGTGCATTATTCAGGCCCTCCCGTGGTTGGAGGGGTTGAAACGGTGTTGCACAACCAGGCACGCTTCCTGGCTGAAAATGGCTACCCGGTTAAGGTGGTGGTCGGAAAAGGGTCGCCCTTCCATCGGGATGTAGAACACGTCGTAGTTCCAGAGCTCTCCTCCAATTTTCCGGCTTTTGTCGGCCTTTCGCGGGAGAGTTTTCAGGCCGAGGTGGACCGGCTGGCCAGAAGATTCGATGAAATATTCCAGGACACCGCCCTTCTCATAATCCATAACGTGATGACCATGCCCTTCAACATGGTGGCCACCGCCGCCCTGAAGAGGGTTATCGAAGCCGGCAAGCGGGCTGTGATCTGGTGTCACGATTCGCCCTTCATGGACCCGTCGTACAGGATCTCCAGGGACGAATATCCCTACAGCCTTTTGGCGGAACCCGTAAAGGGGGCCCGGTACGTGACGATAACCGAGCAGAGGAGGGAAGCGTTTTCTCGCCTCCTGGGCATGCCTCCCGATTCCATACTCGTGGTGCGGAACGGGATAGACCTGTCCCATTTCTTATCCCTGGCACCCCAGGCCATCCACCTCATCGACGAGTTCAGGCTCTACGAAAAGGACCTGGTGGTGATATCCCCCGTCCGGATCACCCGGCGGAAGAACCTGGAGTTGTGCTTGAGGATATGCGCGGAATTGCGGGAGTACTACCCTAACTTGCTCCTCATAGTGACCGGGTTCTTGGATCCTCACAACCTGGAAGCGCGGACGTATTTCGAAGAGCTCAAGGCCCTGGTGGCCCGATTGGAGATGGAAAGGGAAGTGGTGTTCTTGGGGGAATACCGGATGGAAGACGGTACTCCCACCACCGCCGACTGGAAAGCCACGCGGGACATCTATTCCCTCGCGGACATATTGCTGCTGACGAGCGTGTCAGAGGGGTTCGGGCTTCCCCTGCTGGAGGCGGGACTGTTACGGATGCCCATCGTGTGTACCGATATTCCCACCCTGAGGGAAGTGGCCAGGGACGTGGAGAACGTGGTCTTCATAGGGCTCGAGGAGAAGCCCGAGGCGGTGGCAGGACGTATCTATCAGTTCTTGAGCTCGCATCGAACATTCAAACATTTCAAGACGGTGTTCCGAGAGTATAACTGGAACGCCATCGGCAAGAGCTTCCTGATCCCCATCATCAGGGAAGCCTTGGGCGAGGAGCGAGGAAATGAGGCCTGAGGGGACTCCCTCTATGCATCGATCGAGAGGGGAATGTCCAGTACCAGGCGATCAATTGCGGATGTAGTTGGGATAAGGGGCATTATCGTGGGCAAGAGGCTGTTCAGATGGAAGACGACAAGTGGCCGAGGGTCAGGTTGGAGATAGGCCTGCCGGTGGCCAGGGGCGTGAACCTGTACGTGCCGATACCGGAATCCGTGCAATATATCCGGCGGGATATACCGCTGCTTCCGTCCAAGAGCCTCGCCCTCGGTCGCGTGGTTTTTACCCTGGAGCGGAGGAGCGGTGAGCTCATCGGCATACATTCTTACGTCAAGACCTCGCGCTGGAAGACCGAGGTCAATGAAAGTCCACCCGAACCCGACGCTGAAGGCGCCCTTTTTCTCGAATATCCCTCGGAAAAAGATCTCGTCTTTCTGAAGGCCGAACCTTCTTTTCGATACCACGATGACCTGGGGGCGCTCCGCATTTCCTTCAGGGACACGACGCGCTTGGTCTTTAAGGTGGCAGATTGCCTACTGGTAGGGGCAGACGAGAAGCGTCGTTTGACCGAACTATGGATGCTTGACCTTCCCCTGGCCGTTGAGTGAAGGGTCGGCCGGGGATAGGGAAACCTTGATCGCCATGGACTCTTTGTCGTCGACGTGGCTTGGGCCTCTGTCTTTTCCGGCTTACGGACGGTAAGCCGACCGTAAGAGAAAGGACATACAATGGCTCGTTGTTCGTTGTTTCGCTCCCCGATCCTCCTTTCAGGGCTTTCGGGAGCAGCTACGCCCGCAGTCTATTATCCAGGGCTCTATGGGCAGCCGGGAAAGGAGCTCGTTGCCGTTCTCGGTGATGAGAAGAGGCCTCTCCAGCCTGAAACCGGCGACCCCCGGTCGGTTGCACACCACCGCTATCATCTGTACGTATCCCGGCTCTAACACGTAGTCAGGCTGGTTGTTCCCGGGTGAGTGGCCGGAGGCCACGCAGGGGTACCACTCGTGGCCGAAGTGCCCTATGCCGTGCCCGAAGCCCGGTAGGATCCATTCCGCCCACCCGTTCTTCTGGACGAAGGCGTTTACGTTGTCCGCCACCTCGCCCAGGGTCTTTCCCGGTTTCATCTCTTCTATCACCTTGTAGCAGGTGTCCACGTAGGCGTGCATCACCTCTTCCTGTTCCCTGGTGGGCTTTCCCATGATGCAGTTGTGGGCCACGTCTCCCAGCATCAACCAGAACATGCCGTGAAGG
>JBBFMI010000003.1:0-31306 GCA_037478635.1 Candidatus Geothermincolales bacterium
CAAAGATACGTAGAAACCGTAGAAGAAACTGGAAATCTCGGTTTCAATCTCCTTCGCGGAGATTTTTTTATTTCCACGGTTACGAGTACGCCGCTTTCACCGCCCACATTTCTCCCGGTTTCAATCTCCTTCGCGGAGATTTTTTTATTTCCACCCAAAGATACGTAGAAACCGTAGAAGAAACTGGAAATCTCGGTTTCAATCTCCTTCGCGGAGATTTTTTTATTTCCACTAACGGCACATATCCAGCCGGGCCGGAAAATGAGTGAGTTTCAATCTCCTTCGCGGAGATTTTTTTATTTCCACTGCGGCCGATTTTTGTGGCCTTCTACCTGCTATTATACCACCGATTTCGACGATCCCCGAAACGGGCCCCCTCCTCGGGCGAAAAGAGGGCCGTTTTCGGACCTAAAAGGGATTTTCTCCCAAAGATGGCAGCCCCATTTACGTGGCACTTCATACATAAGACTGCCTGGTGTATGCCTTGCGACGATCTCCCCGGTCAGAGGGGTTGCGGAGGGATCGTCGCAAGGCTACTTTCCCTTTAACCAGGCTTAATAAGCAGATAATCCCCAGCGAACCCTTTTCAGTTGTCAAGTTACAGTAGTCCTAACATCTCACTATATTATTCTCCAATCTTCGCTGACACACCTTTGAAAGACCAAGGGCGGGTTGCCTTTATGAGAGAAGAAAACGCGCGTCCAGGTGACATATGTCGCTCTGGTCAGGTTCTTACACGCTTGCCACAAGGTCCCTTGCCTTGACCGGATTCAGACGATGTATATATCGCTATCCTCCGTGAACTCGCCTTCGCCGAGAAGTTCGCACTTCTTCCGGCAGCTCTCGCAGAGCTTGTAAAAGCGTACCAGGTCTTCATCGACGTCTATCAGCCTCTCTATTGACCTCTTCATCCTCTGGTATTGGCTGGCATCGAGAACGCATTCGAACACGCTCAATTGCACATGAGTGCCGTAATTCTTAAGGATATTGCAAACCCTGTTTCGCGTATTGTCGTCTTTAATGTCGTAAACCACGACGATAAAGTTTTTCATCCCGCAGCTACTGGCGCCTAAGTAAATCGTTAAATAACGCAACGCTTGGGAACAAAGCGGGGATTGAACGGCCGAATAAATCCCCTGCCTGGTAAATCACCCGGCCACTCGGAGAGATCAATCGCTCATCCACAGCAGAGCTTACCTCATAAGAAAAGGTTTATAAGCACCCTGGCCCATAAGATGTTTTGCCAGCATCCGCCCCTGCGCGTAGAACGCGAATAGGTAATTCCTTTTCTCTTTCCTGTCTCCGTACTTGAACTCCCTATAAAGGACCCCGTTGTATTCCTGGACGAAACGGCGCAATGCTTCCTGGGTAAACCTCGTGCCCTCTTCCTCGTAGATGAAATCGTTAGGCCTGAACATCTTCCTGCGTAACGACGCAATGACCAGCGAGTCCACGACAACGGGTCTCCATTCCTCCATCATGTCCAGCGCAAGGGACGGCTTTCCGTACTTATCCCCGTGCAGAAAGCCGTTGTAGGGATCAAGGCCGGCAGCTTCAATCGCCGAAACCACGTTGGCAAGGAGGAGGGAATAACCCAAGCTGAGCATCGCGTTCACGGGGTCCTTTGGAGGCCTTCTTACACGGCTCTGGAAACCCATTTCAGGCGGCACGAGCTCCCGCAACCCTGAAAAATAGACGGCCGAGGAATTCCCCTCGATACCCCTCAAGCTATCCAGGTCTTTAACCTCTTCGAGTTGACGGAAGGCATGCTCGAGGTATCCCATGACCTCCGCCAACCTCTCGTTCTCTTTCCTCCTGTAATGCCTTGAAAGCAAAGTCCTCTGGTTCGAGATCTTGGCACGCACAAAAGAGCGGGCCAACGCCATCTTCCACTCCTCGTCGGTCGAAGCGAGTATCTGGGCTTTTCTCACGAGTCCATTTTGCGCGGACAATGAAGTGAGCCTTCCTTCCAACTTACCATACATATTCATGAAACTCGTATTCACGCCATGGGAGAGGAAAAACCGCATGGCCGGGGTGGTCAGGGAAGCGTTGCCGTAGATCACCACGCCCTCGAGCTTTATGGCAGGGATTTCGGTGATGACCTGGTCATCCTTCTCTACCCTGATCCGGCCTCCCTGCTTTCGGATGACAGACCCCTGCTCGATCAAGTAAAGAATCGCCATCCCGTTCAGGCCACTTGTCTAACCCTTTCACATATATATACGAGGAAAAGAGCGGCCTGTTACGCCCCCCTCTCGCCAAATACAAGTTTGTTTAAATCAAAACGCAGCTCACTTGCCCCATGCCCATGGTGGTCTTTATCCCCACGCCGCAGAATTCAGAGAATTCCGCTAGAAGGCTCAGGGAACGCCTCAAGTGACCGTCATTCCCCTGCAACCTGTATTCGCAGAACCCCTCGAAACCCACGTGCCGAAATCCGTCGAAATGGAGGATCTTCGTCTCCAGGCGGTATCTCTGGGGAAAGGCAAGGTCAGAAGCGCGCAGGTGAAGATCTTTGCCGAAATCCACCCGGGAAACGCTTCTCCACCTACGATGGAGGTTGCCCCACACATACTGGGCTTCCGGGAAGATGACGTTCCGACCACGCGACCTGAAAGCCGTCGGCGTATGAAATGTGAGGCGGATTGCCCTGGCCTTTGAGCCGTCGCCCAACAAATGGGCCGCGTACAGATCTTCGAGGGCCACGCTCTTCACGCGACACCCCGTGACCAACAGTATTTCGTCACCTATGCGCACCTCTTTGCCTTCCATTAATGAAGGGGCAAGTCGCTCCAGCCAGACATCGCTCAACTCAGGAAGGTAGGATGTAAAACGCAGACGGTACTCCTGTTCTCCTTGCAATCGTATCGCTCCCTTGTCGGACAGCGTGAACGGACCCATCAACTGCGAAACCGTATATGGCTTAAGGCCGCTCATGTCATGCAGGTACTTGGACAGTCCTGGATCCTCTGACCTCAACAGGTCGAGGAACAGGGCGTTGAAACGCTGTCCATTGCCGCATTCGAGGACCGTATCCTTGATCGGACGGAGCATCAAGATAATCTCGGCCAGCTTATGCTTACTGAAAACGGCCATCTTTACCTCCTCGCTGTTCGCGCGGCAAAGAACCGCAATCCCTTGGAATCCGAGCAAACCTGTTCTTGTCTAATGCCCGCCGATTGCCAATCTTGTAAAGTCGCGATCTCAAAGCCGTATGAAGTCGTGTTCCGCAAGGAGCCGATCGAAGTCGAGTTTCATGATGTCCGAGAGCTTTCGCAGGAAATCGAGCGCCAACGACTCCAGTTCCCTGATGTCATCATCGCTCGCCCTCTGCTTCCCTTGAATAAGCATTAGCTCGTTCCTCTTTTTCGTCTGCTTGTTAAAGGCCATCAAGTCCTTTTCGTTCTTGTCCTTCCATAGATCATCCCCCAAGGCGAAGAGCAAGATATGGCCGTTCATCAGGCCGAGGTTTTCCGGCAAATATCCACGTTGCTTATCGTAGATAACCCGTTGGAGCGACAAAAACCTCTCCCTCACTTCTGTAGGGACCGAGTTCCAGTAAACCATGTCCGTATTGTAGGGCCCGCCCAGAATAGAGGGAACCTGCGCGAGCCGAAGTTGAGATATCATCTCGAGGCACCTGTATAGCCGAACCACCGAATCGTCGAGGAGGCCGGTTTCCCTTTTCCTCAACGCGTTGCAGTAAAGGTCCACGCAAAGGTGAATCCCGAAATGGGGATCGTCCCGGAAAACCACGAAGAGGGTTTTTCCCCTGCCTTCCCCACCGAGCACCTTAAGGGCTTCCAGGTTCCTCTCCAGGCCCTCCATGTCAACCTCGTCTCGCAGGTCGTATTGATCCACCATGGCCAGCGCCCTTTTCAGGCATTCCATAGCCTTTCCAAAATGAAAGCGGTCCCACATCAGGTATCCCTCTATAAGATGGCTTATGATCTCGACCTTCATGGCCATGCTCAGCGCCTGCTTTCTCGAAAGTTCCTGCCTCAACCTCTCCACGCTCATACGGGCCCTTTCATACATCCGCGAATTGAAGAAGTTCTTCACCTCGGAGAGCTTCAGTTCCCCCAGGGCCACGAGGGGATTCGGGAGCAGGTTCAGGAATTCGGTTCCCGGGTACGGCATCCGCATCCCGTCCAGATATTCCCCGTGATCCACGTAAAGGAGGTCGATCCCGAGAAAATAGGCCGCCACGGCGCATGCACTCACCATCGACTTCTTGCCGCCGGTGTTATCTATGGCTATGTTGTCGATCCCCGACGATTTCCACTGCTTCCACTTCTCGCCGATCCTCACGTAAAGCTGCAAGGGGTCGTCAGGGTCCACCAGATCCCGGTCATACAGCACTCGGTTCTTCCTGAGAAAATCGACCTGCTCGATGACCTTCTCCAGGGTTTTCTCGGTCTCGTTAGTATAAAGAAAGTAGATCTTCTTGGGCTCCACGGCCTCGAGGGTAAGTATTATGGGCTGCGCGGACATGCCGACCGTTACCATCAGGCCCTCGTACTTCGTGCCAAGGTCCCTGTTCCGAGCAACGAAGATGCTCCTTACATGGGGGAAGACCTTTTCCCAGTAGAACTCGTGCGCGCTGTCGATACCGGCAGTCTTTGCCTTATCTATCCACGTCTGGACGATCTCGGAAAAATCCATGGCCTTTTCTCCCTTCATCCAGTGCCTTCCGTTGAGCCTGATCGAAGCGTGCCAGGCTGTAAGCCAATCCAGTCTCCGCTCAACTCCTCACATCGGTTTTGGGCAACACATCAACCATGTAGGACTCTTTTGATTTTTTCCTTTAATCGATGATACCGTACTCTTGCCGAGCCCTCGGTCATCCCCAATGCCTCCGCTATCTCTCTCCACCCCATGCCCTCCATGCGACAGGCAAGGACACTGATGTCTCTTTCGCTCATCTCCTTGAGAGTTTCCAGCACCGCAATGGCTTTTTCGATCGACACAATGGCATCCTCGGGATCGGGAAAAGCGCTCGAGCCATGTTGTACGCCATTGAGATCCAAGCGATGACACGACGCGCCCTTGTCCACCGAAGCCGTGGTTCGCCACACCCAGCGCCCACCACCCGCCTTATCGATGGCCAGGTCCTCGAGATAGACCTGCCGATGCCCCCACCACGCCCTCCTTCCCTCGTCCACCATGAGATTCCGCGCTATCCTGAACACGAGGTTTACGAGATACTTTCGGTCATATCCATTGAGGCGGCCCTCCTCCAAGAGGCTCAAGACGCGGCAGAAGGCCTCTTGGAGAAAATCGTCGGCCTCCATAACGTGGGAATCAACCGCCATCCCCTCCAGCCTTTTCGCCAGGCGCTCGTATTCCAGCCTGAAAACGTCCTCGATCTCGCGACAGGGATCGTGGGTTCGACCGGACTTGGGGAGATCGGGAAAACTGGCCTCCCTTGGATCTTGTCTTTTTTGATGCACGGGCACGCCTAACCACCTCCTTTTTGCGGGAGCACATCGGCGCTCCCCATCGGCAGAGGAGGTCACATACAGGCATGCCCGCGCTGGGCTCCGGTATAGGTCGACACCCACCGTTAACCGGTAGCGCGCCCGTCGCACGGGCTCAAAACACAAATACCACCTTGCGACACCTCAAAGGAGGTGTTATTCAAGGTGGCAGGTTAATTCTACCAACTTGCGACAATCGTGTCAACATCAATAACGGCGTCGAGTCCGTGACAATATGGAAAACGCTTGGGGTGGCCCATCTTGTACCTTCAAGTGTTCGCGCCCTCGTCAAGCTTAACCAGGCGGCAGAACCCCAGGAGTTCCCTCTTCCCCTTTTCGAGGACTGCCACCCTTCGAGACTTGGGAAAATCATCCACCCTTCTGTCGCGTTTCCTGAAAAACTTATCGCGGACTTCCCTCATCAATTCCGGTGGAAGGAGCAGGGAAAGACTGGCCCCTATAAGGCCGGAACCCCAGCCGAGCCGAAAATTCGCCTTTTCACGCTTTACCGTTTCGAGAAAATCGAGATACGGCCCACCGTTGACGCATTTCTGAAAGAACTTCTCCTCGTGCTCGACCTGGTCCTTAACGAAAACCTTGCAGTAGTGCAAGACATCATCGATCCCCCTGGGAAAGTAAAGGATCTCCTTCCTTTCCACCTTGCTCCGGTTCTGCCGGTAGAACTCCTCGGCCAGCCACTCGTCCCAGGTCAGGGAAAAACGATAGGCGCCGCCCTCTACCGCCTCCACATAGAGCGGCGCCTCTTCTTTTATAGTCAAAGCGTTTGCTGTCCCCGGCTCAGTATCACATACCACGACATTTGTGGCTTTCTCTTGAATATTCTCTCTTACGGGAAAGGCGTCGCTGACCTGGAGGCACCGGAATATGTCCGTATTCGGTAGCCCTGATTTTCCATACACGCCTTTTTGCTCTGAAGGGGCAACAAACACAAACCCCCTGGCGATCAGGTCTTCCACTCCTTTGAAGAATTCCTTCCTATTTTCCCTGTTTTTATCAGACTTGCCAATATCAGCCATCTTTTTCATTAATCTGTCGATGACTTTAATCTTAAAATAGTCAGGGTTACTCGCTTTCACGTCTTTAAGGAAAGCGTAAAGACAAGCCGTCCTGATGGCGCCCTTTATGGCCGTGCCCGGTATGTATGTAATCCCCTCGGGGTCCCTTATCGCCACCTTGAGCTGCCGTATGTCCTTAGGATTGTCGGCCGGGATGGAATAGCGGGAAAGCCTCTTCACGGTCGCATCATCCGCGCCGACCTCTTTCAGGAAATCGCCTATGCGGAACTTGTTCCCTTCCCTTTCCACCCTGGCCACGAACCTGTCAACAAGGCCCCTTTCCCCGAGGTACTCGGCCAGGCGGTCCTGGCTGATGACAAAAAGAGTGTTTCCGCTAACCGCGTACCCGAAGTGGGTCAGGGCTTGTTCATGGGACCCTATGTGCAGGGGCGAAAGGACCTGCAATTCCACGTCAATCCTTTTCAGTTTTCCTTCCACGGATATCACGCTCCCGCGATCAATGCCGGCACCAGAAAGGAGAGCCCGTAACGGTACACCGGATGGCCAGGCCACCCATCCGGCGTGACGTCCACCAGCTCACCCTTCAATTCCCGGGCGAGAACCGATCCCTCGCCGACCAGGAATAGCCTCTTCCTCCTGAACGGCACCGTCACCTGGGGCGAACTGACCCACCCCTTGCGGTCTACGAGGTAGACAGAGGAACGGTCAATGTCTTGGCGATCAGCATCGGATGGGTACAGCAAGGACATGCACAACCAACCGCCACCATTGACGATCTTCCTGATCTCCTCAAACGGAGAGGGGTCCCCTTCCTCCAGCTCGAACTGGCCGTATCCGGAGGCACGGTCTCCTCCCAGGCCGGTATCCCCCAGCAGCCGCATGGCGGCAAGCGCCTTCTCCACTCCCTCCTCGCTGCCCTCGAGGAGAACGTAGGCACCGGAGCCGCGCCCGAAGAAAAGGCCGGACACGAAGTAAGGTTGGGCGCTCATCGTGCGGCGGTCGAGGGCGGCGCTGATCCTGGTCCCCTTTCCGACGCTGTTTTCCAGGATCTCCTTCTCCCCCAAGAGGGCCTTCATGTTCTTGGCGAAAAACTTGCCCGCGCCGTCCGGACCCAACAGGTCAAGGTATCGTTTCACGGAGATGAACCTGAGTCCCTTCACCTTCTTCCTCAGCGCGATGGACTCGTGGTCTCCCGCGCCTTCAGCCTCCAAAAGAGATTGCAGGTTGCGAGGTGCGGGCAGGAAGTAGATGGTGTCGCCCTGATACTCGACAAAAGGGAACCCCGACGAGATCCTGAAGGGCGGCTCGCCCGAAAGCATGCTCTCTAACAAGGACTCCAGGTCACGGGGGCCGAAGAGCATCGACCAGCAGTGGCAGATCCCGCTGAACAGGGTGTCCGAGTGAAGCACTTCGCTCACCCTGTCCATGGCCCCGGTGGCCTCCCCCAGGTGAAAGGGAGCCCTCGGTAGAATGCGCACCAACCTGAGCAAGGTCAGACCTCCTGCCGTAGAGATTCCTGCTGCCTCACGAGTTCCTCGATGACGCCGGCCAGCACTTCTCCCAGTCCTTCCCTTATTGTCCTCAGGTCGCCATCGAGGAGCAGCTTCTCCTCTTCGGTCCCCAGGTAATAATCCCGGGGGCGGAGGACGAGGGCATTTCCGTCGAACCGCACCTTCCCGTAGCCGCGGGAACCGCTTCCCCCGAGGTAATCGTCCTCCAGGATGATCAAGGTCCCCAGCAGGTTACTCACGTCCTCCACCACGTGGTCGATGGATTCTACGGTGTAGAGGATCTCGTAACAGAAGGAAGACCCCGCGGGCACCCGTTCCATCTGCCTGGGGCTTGCGGCACAGGTCACCCTGTCCAGGGCGTTTTCGAACTTGAGCTCGGTGTAGAGGAGCGGGCTATCAAGTTTTTCCAGCCTGTTCTTGCTCTCCTCGTCCAGGAAGGCGTCCCGCACCACCAGGCGGGATGGGATGTTGCCCTCCCCTTGCGTGCTTTTGTCATCTGTCGAGCCAAAAAGACGGCACACCTCGCATTCCCGATCGGTGCACTCGTGCCGGAAACCGTTGCCCGTGGAGCGGTTGAAGTTCTTGCCGGTGGTCTTCTCAAGGAAAGACCTCAGCTTGCCCTTGAGGGAAGTGCCTGGTATGTAAGGGTACCTGCTCAGGGGATCCCGCAGAACGGGGTTGTCTAATCCCCCTATTTCCAGTATCTCCTTGGAGGCCCCTATGTGCAGACCTGTCTCGCATCTTACCTTTCCTTTCAGGAGCAGTTTCCCAAGGAAAAGAGCAGATCCGTTCGACATTTCCACACCCCCTTATTCCCTTCCGCCGTAAAACTTGTGATAGGCCAATATGGACTCAACGAAACGCGCCATCCAGAAAAAGTCCTCCCTATCCTTTATCTTTACGATGAAAGCATCCATCAACTCTTTGAAACCCCTTAGCTCTTTTTTCCGCCCCGCCATGTAGGCAAGCTGAGGTCTAAGCAGTTTTACCCTTTCCAGGTCGAACTTCCCAGCTTGGAAATCCATCTCCATCCGCTTGATCTCGCTGAAAACCTTTCTAATCTGGGAGGTAGATATATTTTCATTTTTCCATTCTTTGCCTAGCTCGTGAGACATCTCGATAAGTTCGTCAACATTTAATTCCTTTAATTTTTCAAGCCTATGTATAGAGTTGACAGCTTTCCTAACATCAATACTCGTTTTTGGATCTCTCTTGTCTTTCATCATCAACCTCCTCTGCACAACAGGTCGGCCCAGACAAAAACCGGGTAGACTAGGGGTTCCGGGTACAGGGCGTTCTGGATGAGCTCGCTTTCCAGGACCTGCCACTGGGAAGCCCTCGCCTCATCTTGCCTTCTGCGTCCCATGAGCTCTTTCTGTCTTCCCAGGTAATAGTGAAGCCTGGGTATGCAAATCTTGAACCTCTCGGAATCTTCCGGGTACAGTACCTTCAGGGGTTGGAAGGTTATCATCACTCTCCGCAGGAACTGCCTGGAGACGAAGAGCCTGGCATAGTACTTGCGTTTTCCGTTCCTCTCCTCTCCGTCAAGGGCGATCCTGTTTCCTTCCGCCTGCTCGAACAGGGCGGGGAAGACCCTTGACCACACTTCCCGGTACCCATCCCACTTCGCGGGGACCCCGCAGAAAGAGAGCGCGTCCTTCCCCTCGAAGCTTTTGGCGTTTTCCTCCTCCCGCGCCGAGATCTCGGCCAACCGGTAGAGGGGATAGTCATGGCGGTGGACGACCACTCCGCCCGATAGGTGAAGACACGGGTTATTCGCGGTGAAGGCGCCGAACCGCTCCCGGATATCGAAAGCGGCCTCCAGAACGTCGCTCCAGGCTCCCACGATGAACAGGTCGTCGCCACCGGAATAGATCACCTCGATAGCCCTACGCCTGTCCGCCGGGTAATCAACGCGTTCCAGGAAAGGGGACTTCCACCCTCCCGTGCCACCCGTTCCGATCCCACTTTCCGCTCCCATAACCACCTCGGGCAGCGCCTCCTTGAAAAAGGAGTTGAACATGCGGGAAAGGACCGATAGCCTGGTGAATGACCTCTCCTCCTCAGGTATGCCCTGGGCGAATATGGCCCCCAGGTCGTCCACGTCCATGCGCAGCACTCCGATGCGGTCTTCCCCCAGGGCTTTCTCCGCCATCTCCTCGAAAGTCTCGTATCGCTCAAACCTTGGGTAGGAGAAACCAAGGCATCGGCCCGGCGCGTAATTCCTCGCTTCCCAGCGCCCGTCTACGACCAGGCGGAGCTTCACCTTCCCTTCCTCTGGCCTGGGGTGAAAAGCGTGGAGAAGGGCAGAGGCAAGCCGCCAGCATCTGCCCCATCGGGCGGCGCCGCCAGGAAAACCTCCCGTGCCGAACGCAGACGCCTCCCGAGGTCCACCAGCGCCTCGCAGACGGGACAGGCAATTATCCCCTCCTCTTCATCGATTTCTTTCACGATCTTGGGTTCATCGGTCTCCACGTGGCATATCCGGCACTCCTCGTCCAGCGGGGGAAGAGGGCCAAGGATGCGGGGAGCTTCACCCCCGGTGATCTCCTCTATCAAGCGGTCTTCCTTTCTCCTGGAAGCTTTGCGGGAGAGTTCCATCATCATGTCCCCGATGGAAGGCACGCCCGATGACCGCTTAGCGCCTATGACAAACTGGGCGGGTTTCAGTTCCACCCAGCTCACGTTCACGGAAAGAGCTCCGCCGAGCCTTTCGCGGCAATAAAGGTTGGCGCCTCGTTCCACCTCCTCGAGGACTTCAATGGATTTTGGGATGTTGGGAAGCAGTAGTCGCGCTCTCCCCCCTCCCGTGAAGACCACGTTGCAACGGCTCAGGGAGAGCCGGTCTATCGCCTCCTGCGCCAGGTCCTCGCATATCATCTCCAGGAAGAAGGACCTGGCGCGCAGGGACCTGGCGGCCTTCCTGGTGGAGATATTGTAGAGAAAATCCTGGATGCCCGAGAGGTTGATGTCGGCGTACACGAAAACGTCTTCCAGGAAAAAGCTTTCGTTAAACCCTGAGCCGCCAGCCTCCTTCTCGGAATCCTTGAACACATGGTCCCAAACGGGCCAATCCTCGATTTTCTGGCCACTAAAGCGATGCGAGAAGTAGTCAAACAGGCAGAGGGCCACGGCGGCTGTCAACCTGGAGTGGTCATACAGGCTTATATCCGGGTCTCTCATGGGATCATCGGACGGACGATAAGTGTGACCGGGAACGTACTGGAGGTGCTTCTCCAGGAGGAAAAGGATGGCATAATCATCGACAAGCGGAACATCGCATTCTTCACCCTGCCCCAGGGTTCCAGGCATTGCCCTCAACAGCTCATCCAGGTCCCTTTGCAACCCGTCAAGAAGCGAACGATAGTTCTCCCTGTTCCCGGCAAGGCCGGCCTTCCTTAACTCTTCGAGTGGCAAAGGGTAATTAGGTTTTGAGGCGTCACGCACTGGATAATAATATGCCTTTGCCGCTTCTGGCGTGCCAGTCGACTTCCCTTTGCCTGGAAGAGCGACCTTGCAGAAAAGCGAAAGGAGGGGCATCTCCCTTTCCCACTTCAGCTTTTTCTCGTCCTCGGTACCCAGCCTTTCCCCTGCAGCGAGCGCGTCGGCAGCGCATAGAATGGTCAAGAGCGGGATTTTCGCTATGTCATCCCATGAATGATGGTAACGGACCAGGTCAAGAATATCCGAAAAGCCTCCTATCTCTTCGAGCCAATCCGCACCGTATTCCGCGTGTTTTTTCTCAGCAGGCCTTTCAGAGGCCCTCTGGACCAGCTTGCCGATGTCGTGCAAAAGGGATCCGCGGAGCAACCTCCTCCTGTGATCCCGCGTTTCCTGGCATCCGCTATCGGCTTTCATCCATACCTCCAAGGTTAAAACGCTTCGCCTATCCAGATGACTGACACGTCCACATATTGATATTCTTCGCCATGCCCAGTTTCCCTTTATCGCCTCAAAAGACCTTGGTTTGCTTTTTCCTCCTATCTGGCCTTAACTTCGCCCTGTAAAGGATTACGAAAAAGTCACGCGCATGTTACATAAATAGATAGCATACGGGGATGACATACATTGAAGGTCATAGCTGATTGATCAAGCAAGCCCCTCAATAAGAGAAGGAGATCTGCCGGCAAATAGAAAATATTCAAGTGAGAGATAAAAGGGTAAAGTCGATCTTTGAAAAACGAACAGCGTCTAATGAGCGAGGTGGAGCTTCCCTTGAAACGCTGGAAATCGGCCCTGCGACGATCCCCCCGCAACCCCTCTGACCGGGAAGATCGTCGCAGGCCATACACCTATTAGGTTTTTGTATGAAGTGCCACGTAAATGGGCATGATATTTTCGGGAGAAAATCCCTTTTCGGTCCGAAAACCGCCCTCTTTTCGCCCGAGGAAGGCGCCCGTTTCGGGGATCGTCGAAATCGGTGGTATAATAGCAGATAGAAGGCTACAAAAATCGCCCGCAGTGGAAATAAAAAAATCTCCGCGAAGGAGATTGAAACTGGTGGTACACGAATCGTCCTTTGCCTCCGGGGGGGAAGTGGAAATAAAAAAATCTCCGCGAAGGAGATTGAAACTTCGTCAATTACCATTTTCTGTAACTCACTCACACTATCTATGTGGAAATAAAAAAATCTCCGCGAAGGAGATTGAAACCCGAGGTTACGTGCCAACTTGAGTTGCAGGACATATAGTGGAAATAAAAAAATCTCCGCGAAGGAGATTGAAACAATTCGCAAATCTCCAATCCATCCCCCAAATCTAATAGTGGAAATAAAAAAATTTCCGCGAAGGAGATTGAAACCTTAATCGCCCTGCGGACAGTCGCAGGGCTTATCGCCCACCAAGTGGAAATAAAAAAATCTCCGCGAAGGAGATTGAAACACGCAACTTGAGCGGGACCATCGCCACCGTGCCGCCGTGGAAATAAAAAAATCTCCGCGAAGGAGATTGAAACCATTCTCTCACGAGACTCCTCTGTCGGGTACGCGGCCGTGGAAATAAATAAATCTCCGCGAAGGAGATTGAATTTCAACCTACTGTTGGCGCTCGAAACAAAAAGTTTCTCGGCCATAAAAGACAAAGAAATCCAAATTTATAAACCGGGTGCATCAGGAGATTGAAGACCGGACAAACATAGGGGGTCATGTTAAAGCCCGAGACCTGGGCCAAGGAAGAAAGGGGAAGACCAAGTCTTTCGCCACGCCAGCGTTCCAAAAGGAGCACGCGTTTTTATCCATGGATCAAAATCAAGACCGTTTGGTAGATCAACTCTTTCTTGGCCTTCCATGCTCCCTATTTTTGACCTGACGGCTACAACCTTTTGAACTCTAAGGGACAAAAAGGCTGCGCCGTTGAATATAGCCTGCGCGTAAAAAAGAAGGGCTTGTCGAGAACAACTTCCCGTATAACTGAAGGCAGTGCGAGAGAGGGCAACTTGGCGGTTTGCAAGAAAAGCCGGGGGGCACGGATGCGTGGGTGCCCCCCGGCGCATCAGCGGGTCATCTCGTCACAGCCCTGTGTACCCCTCAGCGAAAAATATCTTGGTCTTCGCTTCGCTCAACCCTATAGCGTTGCTGGCTGCAGATCCGCTCGACCCGTTGTCGTACCTAAACAGCATGTTCCTCGACACGAAAATTTTCGTTCTGGAGAACAGATACTCTTTAGTATGACTTTTAACATCAGAAACGACATCTACTAGTTCAATCAGGGTGGAGAACCCGCAATTCCAAGGCATTTGGTCAGGGGTAAGGGTCAGTCGGGTGTTCAACAGAGCCTCTATTTCTTTGGTGACGAATCCCCCATCATCCTTCATGAAGGTTATTCTCAGCTTTACTTTTCCATCAATTTTACTTTGGATTTCGTTGCCTTCTTCTCTGTTCGCCGTGGGAAGAATGAGTATGTAGGTGTTTATCTTGTAATTGGGGTCTCCGGGACCAGCTCCATAATTGGCCCCCTCTGCCAGCAACACCGGGTTGTCTTTCGTGAGGATGTTGTTGCCCGCTAAATCTTCGGACAACCCATCGGTGTACGGGGGCAAGTTGGGGATGACGATGTCTTCTTTGGTACATATACCGCTCAACATAGATACTCCGGTGTATGGTTTGCACTTCACCAAGCTCATCTCAGCTACGATGGGTTGATTAGACGCTATTTCCAGAGAAAACTGTTTATCAGGTGGTGGGGTCCCAATGAAATTGGTCATTCCTACGGGAGATGGCTCATATTTGGGGTCAGGGATGTTAGTCGTCACCCTACTCTTAGGGGGCACCTTAATCGTGCAGTATCTGACCTTGAAATAAGGCGGTTCAAGCTTATATCCATATTTTGCGTTCTGTGCATCATAGAACAGCTTGTCTTTGAAAAGGTATACGTCGACCGTGGCTTCGGTATTGGTCGGGTTCTGGAGCAGTAGATAGGTCTTGAACTTATGCTCTTCGGTTCGGTTTATATACCCATCGGGGAAGAACCACCTGCGTGACCATACCTTAGTGCTTTGTTCGGCAGCAGCCCCACCCGAAGCTTCTCCGCCAATGTTGTACATGGCCCGCTCAGCCATCGTCGGCAAGCTGGTGGTGATGACGCAAGAGTAGTCAAACCCTTCTTTACCCAAGAGCGTGAACCGGGTTTTGGGCGGTATGGTGTAGGTCTCTTCCCAGCTCTTCGCTTGGCCGTTGTCCCTTTGGGGCATGAACATGAACTTTATCTCTGTCGGAGCATCGTTAGGGTTGAATATGCAGTAGAAAGTTTTCCATCCCCAAGCTCCGGAACCATCTGCGAAAGAATGGAATTTGCTCGGGGTAGCACTAGCCCCGCTACTAGTCCCATCTTTGGCTCCCAAAGCCGATGCGGGTGAGAAGTACATCGCCCTTTCTGCTATCACGGGAACATCGCTTTCAATCTCCACCGATATGGATCGCGCTTCACAGTCTTGAATGTTATCCCCTCTGCTTAATACTGTCTTACCCGGCTCGGGAGCAATTAGGTCGTTTATCATCACCGTGGTACGAGTAAGGGGAGCGATGGCTCTATAGGTTTTGCCTATGTACCCGTATTTGTTATAGAGCTTTAGAGTCACATTGGCCCTTTTGTCTTTATTAGGATTACCCACCAGTATGTACTCATCTACATTCCCCCTCAGGGTATGGTTAGTGGACGGTCTGAGTATCGCATCGCTCGGGGTATCGCTCCCACCGCCCCTCAGTTCCGTCAGGGATGGCCCGGCGACCCCGAAGAATTCCTTCATGGTCATGTCGTAGATTTTGTTGCCGATAAGCACTATGGGTTCAAAGCGGATGTAGAACGCATCTTTACCGTTTGCGTACACTTGGCTGACGCTGGTGAAGAAATTCTTTGCCGTGGACGAATCGAGCCTGATGCTACTGTACTTGTCCAAGAAAGCCTTATCGGTTCCCTCATATACTTTTTCCTCTACTTCTTCTCCCTTCCCCCTGAGTTCGGGGACATGGTACAGGTAGTGGATGAGCTTGGTGTTTTCCAAGACATAATACCCATCTGAGGGGCGCTTATTGGTAGCGACATATATCCTGAACCAATCCCCACTCGTATGCTCTTCCGGAATCGTATCGGATAACTCGTTTTTAATTTCATAAATCGGGTTTTCCCACACGAAGGGCTTGGCAAGCTCGTCCACTTCCGTCCACTCATGGGTGTTCGCCCAACCGTTTCGGTGGATTCGGGTTACGACATTCCCGATTCTCTCATTCTTCACAATCGGGTTGTAAGGGTCCGCAAGGGGGGATAGGAAGGATTCTATTATCGTCCCCTCCGCAACCGAGGTATCGAAACCGAACGCCATACCGGTGCCAACTAGGGCGCAATCTTCGAACACCCTCAGGTTCTGCTCACGAAACCCAAGGGCTTGGGTCACTTGGTAGAAGCCCATATAATCGTCGATTTCCGCCCCGTTGGCGAAAACATAGGCGCCGTTCAAAAAATGCACCAAGTATGCGGCGTTTCCGTTACGGTCGAAGATGGTGGGGGTGCCAACACCACACCCGTTGAGGTTGAAGGACAGGAAGGGGCGCTCGATTCTTATGCTTAAGCTCGGCTTACTCGCTATATACGGACCCGTTGCGCTTAAGTTGTGCCCCAGCGAAAATTCCACCTTCACCCCTTCGTAGAGGTAGTACGACAGGTCGTTCATTGTGAAGTCTATCCCTATATCGTTAACCGGGGTGTATTCTATGTTTCCCCAATCATCCTTGGCGCAATCCTCGTGAGGGGGTTTCTGCCCGAGAAAGTTGCGGAGAACGAAAAGAAGCTTCCCGTTGGATAACCACTTCTCGGGGTACCCTATCCACATCTCTTCAGGGGTCTCTCTTATCACTCTCTTTATCCCGTTTTCTTCCCGAAGCGTAGATACCACTTTCTCCAAGAAGACCCTTTTCGCTTCCTCGAAGGAATGGGGCTTGTCAGTTGCCCCCGAATAAAGCATCACCCTCACCCTTATGCCGGGATACCCCGGCCAATTCTCTTTAAGCTCATCCGACAACCTGTTGAGCTTCGCCACTATGCAGTCTACTGCGTTGGCGTCTGCAAGAGCTTCTCGGAAAGTGGGGGATGTGTATGGGCGCCCGATGTCGCTCTTAACGATAGCGACGACGGGCTTGTCTCTCAGCACTTTAGGGCCCTGGGTGTTCGTCGCACTCATCTCTGCTTCCCCTTGAGCGGGGGAAGCCGTGGCGGATCGGTGCCCTCCCCAGAACACGCCCGTCTCAAGGGCCAGCAACATCGAGAGGATGAGCGTGACCAACCAAACCTTCCTTTTGATCCCGGAGCCCTTTGTCTTTTTCATCTCCATCACCCCGCACCGCGTCCTCGGTCGCCCTTTTCCGCCCTGTTATCGCATCCTTCCAAATCTGTTTCCTCGCTCCCCTCAAGCCGAGGGATCCGAGGGCCATTTCCGTTTACTTCCGCCGCCGCTCCTGCCCGCGCCCCGTCGTTTGCCCTCGCCCCTTGCGGCAGCGAGGCGACCGGGGGTAAACTCATGCCCCGGTCCGGGCAGCAAGGGCAGGCGACGCGTCCGACCCCCGGGGCGATAGGCGCCGGGCCGCCAACCCTAAAAAGGCCGCCCGCTCTATCAACGCATCCGACAGGGGGCTTTACAAAAAGCGGAAGATATAAAGGCGCGCCCCTTTCCCTGCCGCCTGCCAGCCGCTTTTTCGAGGATGGCCCGGGCCGGCCTTCGTCGCCTCGGTATTGGGCCGAGGACCCATCCAGGCTTGGACCGCCAAGACGCGCCGAGATCGATGCCCTTGCGACCATTTCACCCAACCTCGCAGCACAACGCCTTCTGCAAAGGCCTTCTATAAAGAAAACTCGAAAAAATCGAAGGAATCTGTAGTGAAAAAAGTTACGATTTTGTTACGAAAAAGGGGGATGGACCAAGGAGGAATTTCCGGAGACGGAGAGACCCGATGCCGTGCCGCGGATAGGATCCCCGTACATGGAAATGGGTTCACAAAACAGGCTCAAGTTAAACCCATGAGGGCGATTTTCCGGTTTCGAGCATCCAATCGGTGGTGCCGGATAACCGGGCGCGCGCCGCGCCAAGCCCAGGAGGTCACCTGCGCATACCCCTTCAACCTTTGACCGGGCTCCGCTCGAGGCGACGGCAGGGGCCTGGCCGAAGGCGAAAAACGATCCGCGCGGCGTACGGTGATGGTCGCCCGCCACGGCGTGGCGAATATGTCCTCTCCGCGAGGCATGGCCAGGCATACCGCCCTTAAGCCCCATACACCAGGGACCCGACCCTTGAAATATCCGCCGGCCGAGACGCGCCATAAAATTCCGAAAGTCCATGGATGGACGCTGGTGGGTAACGCACCCGATTATCCGTCGGTCAAGGATCGTGATAAAATCGGGCTCACAGATGGCCTTGCCTTGCGGATGGACACGAAGACGGAAGACTCGGCGAGATCTACAGCAGCTTAGGATTCTAAGCAGCCCTATCGCGGAACCAACCACGACGATGAAGAAACGGACTCCAGGGAACTTAAAGCCATCCACTGGCTAAGGGACAATTAGAAAAAGGGGGACTTGTGACCGTGGAAGCGGAAAGCGCCTCGGAACACGACGTCCGCAAAATCATCGCCTCCCGCTCGGACGAGCTGGCGCGAAGGATAATCCGCCGCCAGGCTGACCTGCAACCGGACCTGGAGGCACGCTACGGAAAGGTGGGGATGGAGATCTGCCTGCAGGATACCAGGTACCACCTGGCATACCTGGCAGAGGCGCTCTCCCTGCGATCCCCCAGCCTTTTCCAGGACTACGTGAAATGGGTAAAGAAACTTCTCTCGTCGTTGGGGATCCCCGACGAGGACATGCAAGTGAACCTGTAGTGCATGCGGGAGATACTCGCCTCCGAACTGCCTGAGCCGGAAGTCTCCGAGGCCTGCCTGTACCTCGAGAAGATGGAACGGGAGTATCCATCCTTTTCCATGGAAGAGGACAGGGATTTCTTGGAAGAAAGCCCGCTGAGGGACCTGGCCCGCTCTTACCTCGAACTGCTCCTGGACGGCCGCAGGCACGAGGCCAGCCGCCTGATCCTGGAAGCGGTCGACGGCGGCATCCCAGTGAGGGACATATACCTCCACGTCTTCCAGCCCAGCCAGCGGGAACTGGGACGCCTGTGGCAGTCCAATCGCATCAGCGTGGCCCAGGAACACTACTGCACCGCCGCGACGCAGCTCGTCATGTCCCAGCTTTACCCCTACATATTCCGGGCGGAGAAGAGCGGGGGCATTCTCGTGGCCGCCTGCGTTCCAGGGGAACTCCACGAGCTCGGACTGCGGATGTTATCTGACCTGTTCGAGATGGAAGGCTGGGATACTTATTACTTAGGGGCCAACACGCCGTTCAAGAGCATGATCGACATCTTGTCCGAGCGAAGACCCCACATCCTCGCCCTATCCGCCACCATCGCTTACCACGTGGGCGAGGTAAAAGGATTCATAAAGGCCCTTCGGGACACGGACGCGGGTAGACAGACAAAGGTCATGGTGGGCGGCTATCCTTTCAACGTGGACCGCGACCTGTGGGCGAAAGTGGGCGCGGACGGTTGGGCTCCCGACGCAGCTACAGCGGTGCGTGTCGGCCGCGATCTATGCGGAATCTGAAGAGAAGTGGTCACGGAATCACCCTTCCTCATCGTCGTCTGTGACCGCCAGGGATGGATAACCCGGGGACGCAGCTACAGCGGTGCGTGTCGGCCGCAATCTATGCGGAATCTGAAGAAAGGTGGTCAAGGAATCGCCCTTCCTCATCGTCGTCTGTGATCGCCAGGGATGGATAACCCGGGCATTGCGGGACGATCCTGGTCTGCTCGCCTCGTTGCCGCTTCCCCGACCGTTCTCCGCCATCGTGGTGCCCGAGGAAAGGGCCAAAACGGTGAACCTATTCACGGAGCTACGAAAAAGCGGCATTGCCCTGGACTGGGAGCTCAACCTCGCGCTGGGAGAGAAAATCGAAACCTTCCACTTCTACGCGGGGGCGGTGGCCGAAAGCTTCCTGCTCGTGGGCGCCCCATCTCACCACCAAGTCCTCGCCCTGTACCGCGAGATCTTCCGCTTCCGCAAGGAAGCCCTGGGCGCGGTCGTCGAGTCCATCGGGGGCCAACTCATCCGGGCGCAGGAAGCCGGGGAACAAGACCGGGAACTCTACGACCAGCTCACGCAGATGAACAACGAGCTGGCAAACATGCAACGCGAGCTGGCCAAGAAAAACGCAGCGCTGGAGAAGATGAACGAGGAGAAGAACCAGATGATAGCGATCCTGGCCCACGACCTACGCGACGCCCTGACCACCCTCACGCTCGCCGCCAACACGCTCCAATCACTTCTCCGTGACCGATTGGGAGAAACCGAGGCGAGGCTCCTGGAAACCATGGTCCACCAGGGAAAGTCTATGTCATCCCTGCTGGACACCATCCTGGACCTCTCAGCCATCGAGTCCGGAAAGCTGCCCTTGAGACCGGAAGTAACGGACCTGGTCTTCCTGGTGAGGAGATCGGTGGAGCTCTACCGCATCCCGGCCCAAGTGAAAGGCATAGAGGTCTACCTTGACCCGAGCGAGGATTCCCTGGAAGCCGAGGTGGACCCGGTCAAGATGGAACAGGTCCTCAACAACCTGATACAAAACGCCGTGAAATATTCGGATCCAGGCGGAAAGGTGGAGGTCAGCCTCTCCCGCGAAGGCGACCTGGCCCACGTGAGCGTAAGGGACACGGGGCGGGGTATACCCAGGGAAGACCTGGACAAGATATTCAAACCCTTCCAGGCCGTCGCCGAAAGAGGCACCGCGGGAGAGAAGAGCACCGGCCTGGGACTGGCCATTGCCCGCCGCGTCGTGGAGGCCCACGGCGGAAGGATCTGGGCGGAAAGCGAACCCGGCAAGGGATCCACCTTCCACTTCACCGTGCCCCTAAGCCAGGACAGGGGATAAGTCCAGGCCATCTAATAGATGGGCTCCGCGACGAATTCCTGAAACATATGGCAGGACCACAAGGATAATTGCAACATGCCTATCCATCTTGTTCGCGGGATCTAAAAACGAAGGTTCCGTGCAATAACAAGACCCTCAAAAAGCCAAAATGGGCGAAGGGTCAATGGAACCGGGCGAGTAGTTCATCCGCCGCAGGAAGCAGGAGAATAAAGGACCCTTGAGAAACCGGCCCGCGGGGAAACGACCATCTCGCTTGAGTCAACGGAATATTCCCTGCCTTAGATCCTGAACATATAAAACGGCCCAGCCGAGTGCTCCGCTGGACCTGCTTTTTCCCTGGAGCCCCTGGGGAGAATCGAACTCCCGCACGGGGATTAGGAATCCCCTGCTCTATCCACTGAGCTACAGGGGCCCTCGTTTCCGAATCGACGACATTATTTTGCCTCGAATCCTGGGCTCTGGCAAGGTTCGAGGTGCGACGGGGTTCCCCAGGCGGGAGAAGCGGGCCAACGGCGGGGTCGAGGGAGAGATTTTCCGGTATAATAGTGGCTGGACACGTTCCCCGGTTTTGACATACCCTTTGACGGGAGAAACGAAGGTCGGGGTGTGGCGCAGCTTGGTTAGCGCGCGGCGTTCGGGACGCCGAGGCCGGAGGTTCAAATCCTCTCACCCCGACCATTAATTTTCCAGCCCTTTTGGCCTTCATCCATTGACTGGCCCTCATCCCTCATGCCCACAGCGAATGGCGACGGAGATCTCCGGATGTGTCCTTCGGATCCGGGGCCCATCCCGGGCCCAGGGAACTACATGATGAACGGCACTTTAAAAGGCAGGCAAAGTACCCAGGGATAAGGGAGGGCGCTTCTCCCATAACTTCCTTGCTCCGCTGGACAACATGGATCGGCCAAGCGCTGCGACCCGGCGGCGACCTACTCGACCAGATCTCGCGGCGGCCACGGGAGGACGTTGCGAGGCAAGTGGCGTTTTCCCGTGAACATTTCACATACCTTGAGACAGAACCCAGAGAAAACCCTTTACGGGTAAGCCGTTTATTCCCACTACTCCGTGTCGTCCCGGTCCGCGGAAGAAAAACCGTTGAGGGAAAATCGTTTTCACTGGCGTCCACGAATGAGCCATTGCCAGGGGCCAGGAAACGGGGCCCGTGGATCCCTGGGAAGTGTAAAATCTAAGCGACCTCTTTTTATAACCGGAAAGCACCGACAAGCGGCAAAGGAGGGAGGATGGCTCCGCTCGAAGGCATCAGGGTTCTCGACTTCTCCCAGCTCTATCCCGGCCCCCTCTGCACCATGATCCTCGCGGACCTGGGGGCAGAGGTCATAAAGGTGGAGCCGGTGGGCCTGGGCGACCCGGCTCGCCTCAACCCCTACTTCTTCCGCCAGATAAACCGGAACAAGAAGAGCGTGGCCCTGAACCTCAAGGATGAAAGGTGCCGGAAGGCGATGCTTTCCCTCTCGCGGAAGGTGGACGTGGTGGTGGAGGGCTTCCGGCCCGGCACCATGTCCAGGCTGGGGGTGGACTACGAGGCCCTGGGGTCCCAGAATCCCCGGCTGGTGTTCTGCTCCATATCCGGCTTCGGACAGGACGGTCCCTACCGGGACAGGCCCGGCCACGACATCAACTACCTGGCCCTGGCCGGAGTGCTCGGCCTCACCCGGGACCGGGAGGGAAAACCGGTGGTCCTGGGGCTGGAGCTGGCCGACATAGCCAGCGCCATGAACGCGGCCCTCGCCATCCTGGCCGCCCTTTACGCCCGGGAAAGGACCGGTAAAGGCCAATACATCGACATATCCATGCTGGACTGCAGCGTCGCCCTCCTCTACAACAGCACGGGAAGCTATCTCGTGGACGGGAAGGAGCCCGAGGTGAACCTCATCCACGCCACGCCCCATTACGGGGTCTTCGAGGCGGCCGACGGCGAACCCCTCGCCCTGGGGATCGTGCACGAGGACTGGTTCTGGGACGAGTTGTGCGAGGTCCTGGGGCTGGAGGATCTAAAGGGAGTGGGGCTCGGGGAGCGGTTCCAGAGAAAGGAGGAGCTGGAAAAACGGGTGAGGGAGGCCTTCGGCAGGCGTACCGCCCGGGAATGGCTGGAGGCCTTCGAGGGAAAGGACGTGCCGATAACCCCGATAAACCGCCTCGGGGAGGCCCTGGAAGACCCGCAGGTGAGGCACCGGCGCATGGTGGTGGAGATACCCGCCGAGGGCGGACCGGAAAGGGTCATAGGAAGCCCCCTGAAGCTCGCGGGCACGCCGCCCGAGTTCCGCCGCCCGGCCCCACCTCTGGGAGCCAACACGAGGGAAGTGCTCCTCGAGGCCGGACTCGGGGAAGAAGAGGTGGAGGAGATGCTGGCCCAAGGCGTGGCCCAGCAGCCGTGAGGAGGGACCGGTCGACGGAAGCCTTAAAGCGTGGAGATCGTGGAAAAGCAGGCCCGGGAGCAAGATTTAAGATAAGCATAATTTATTAAGTTAATTGTAATTTATAATTTAAAGCGGGCTGGTAACCGCGCCATCGCGGAGAGCAGACCCGAAGGCCGGACGCGGACACCTGGTCGGTCCACTTGAGGAAAAACGGAGTGAGGCAGGATGGAGAGGGTTAAGCTGACCCTCCTCTCGAGCAAATCCGGTTGAGCGGCCAAGCTGGGTCCGGAGGACCTCAGGCGCGTGCTCAAGCTCCTCCCCGGGAAACAGGAGGTGGAGGAAGTGCTGGTGGGGCTGGACACCCCCGACGACGCGGGGGTCTACATGCTCGACGAGGAAACAGCCCTGGTGCACACCCTGGACTTCTTCACGCCCATCGTGGACGATCCGTACCTCTTCGGCCAGATAGCGGCCACCAACTCCCTGAGCGACATATACGCCATGGGGGGCGTCCCCCTGTCGGCCATGAACATCGTCTGTTTTCCCTGCTCCCTGGACATGCGGATACTCGCGGAGATCCTGCGGGGAGGGATGGACAAGCTGAAGGAGGCGGGGGTTGCCCTGCTGGGCGGCCACACCGTGGACGACGAGGAACCCAAGTACGGGATGGCGGTGACCGGCCGCGTGCACCCCAAAAGGATCCTCAGGAACCAGGGCGCCCGGGAAGGTGACCTCCTGGTGATCACCAAGCCCCTGGGGACGGGGGTGCTGGCATCGGCCATAAAGGCCGACTTCCTGGCGGAAAAAGACGTGGAGGATGCGATACGGGGGATGCTCACCCTCAACCGAAGGGCTTCGGAGGCAGCGCTCGAGGCCGGCGCGAGGGCGGGCACCGACGTCACCGGCTTCGGCCTCCTGGGGCACCTGGCCACCATGCTTCCCGAAAAGGGGCTGGGGTGCGAGGTCTTCAGCGACAGGGTGCCCTACTACCAGAGGGTGCGGGAGATGGCGGAATCGGGGATGGTCCCGGGAGGGGCCTACAGGAACCGCGATTTCGTGGTCGATAGGTTGAGTTTCCGCGGCGAGCCCGACGAGCTGGAGTTGCTCTTGCTCTGCGATCCCCAGACCTCGGGCGGCATGCTCCTCGCCCTGCCCGAAGGCGGCTTGGACGCCTTCCGGGAGGCCATGGAACCCGACGGGTTCTTCCAGGTCATAGGCAGATTCGTGGCGGACGAGGCCGCCAGGATATTCATAGCCTGAGAACCGTCTCATCCCCTGATGGGGGGCCGAACCGGATGCCCGGCTCGCCTGGAGGAGTAACCTCGGAGACGGGCGGCCTCGATCCCGAAGGCCGAGCCCGAAGCCACGGACCTCGAGCTCCGGCCAGCGAGGGACAAACGAGAACGCTTGCGAAGGAAGGTCAGGGAGGAGAGATATGAACAGGGAGAGAGTGGACGCCACCGGCCTCTCCTGCCCCCTGCCCGTGGTGAAGACCAGGGAGGCCCTGGAAAGGGGTGCAAAGTGCCTGGAGGTCCTGGTGGACAACCCCACTTCCAGGGACAACGTCGCCCGCTTCGCGGCATCGCGGGGGGCAAAGGTGGAGATCCGGGAAAAGGGCGAAGTATTCCAGCTGCTCATCGACATGCCAGAAGGGCCGGGGGAATCCCCCGCCGCTGCCGGGGAACCCGTCCCCGCCACCACCACCGGGACGGTGGTGGTCATCTCCGACGACATCATGGGAAAGGGAGACAGGGAACTGGGAAGCCTGCTCATCAAGGCCTTCCTGAACACCCTCTCGGAGGGCGATGACCTTCCCGGAAAGATCGTCCTTTACAACCGGGGGGTGCTGCTGGCGGTGAAGGGCGCCGAGACCGTGGATTCCCTGAAGAGGCTGCAGGAAAGGGGTGTCCAGATCCTGGCCTGCGGCACCTGTCTCAATTACTTCCAGAAACTGGATGACCTGTCGGTGGGCACGGTGAGCAACATGTTCGAGATAATCGAGACCCTGATGTCGGCGAGCCGCGTCATAGCCGTGTGACCGGGAACCAACGCTCGCCCTCGCCGGGGCCTATCGACCTCCTTTGAGATAAACTATGTTAGGTCGTGTCCTTGATAGCGCTTCCCGTTGCCCCATCAAAACCGTGGGGCAAAGCGGGAAATCTTGGCGGGGGAGGAAATAGAGAAGTGAACGGGGAGAACGGTCCGAGCGGAAAGGATGAATACCTGCGGCGCCTGAGCTCGGTGAACGACCTCATCCAGGCCGTTTACCGGAGCAGGAAGGCAGGCATCAGGGGCATACCCCGGGAGCTGGTGGCCGAGGCCTCCCGGGCGGTCATCCAGGGCATCCGCCAGGCCATCCTGGAGGCGAGGGACGAGCTCTCCCTGAAGGAGATAAAGACCTCCGCCGAAGAGCTCGCTCCCCTGGTGGAAGAGGAAGTGGAGAGGCGGATATCCCCGTCCCTGCGCCGGGTGGTGAACGCCACCGGGGTGGTGGTCCACACCAACCTGGGACGTTCCCTGCTGTCCCGGGCCGCCGTGGAAGCGCTGGAGGCGGCGGCCATCCATTACACGAACCTGGAATTCGAGATCGAGACAGGCAAGAGGGGTTCCCGCCAGGCCCACCTGAGGAAGCTGCTCTGCGAGCTCACCGGGGCCGAATCCGCCCTGGTGGTCAACAACAACGCGGCGGCGGTCCTGCTGGCCCTGACCGCCCACGCCAAGGACAGGGAGGTCATCGTCAGCCGCGGCGAACTGATAGAGATAGGGGGCTCCTTCCGGCTCCCCGACATCATGGCCCAGAGCGGGGCGAGGCTGGTGGAGGTGGGCACGACCAACAAGACCTACCTGGAGGACTACCGCCGCGCCATCACCGAAAACACCGCCATGATCCTCAAGGCCCACACCAGCAACTACCGCATCGTGGGATTCACCGCCCAGGTCACGGTGGAAGAACTTTCCACCCTGGCCGCCGAACACGGGCTCATCCTCATGGAGGACCTGGGGAGCGGCACTTACGTCGACCTTTCGGGGTTCGGGCTACCCTGGGAGCCCACCATAAAGAGCAGCCTGGAGGGAGGCGCGGACCTGGTCACCTTCAGCGGGGACAAGCTCTTGGGAGGCCCCCAGGCGGGCATCGTCCTGGGAAAGGCGGATCTGGTGGAAAGGATGGCCAGGCACCCGCTGGCCAGGGCGGTGAGGATAGACAAGCTCAGCCTGGCCGCGCTGGAGGCGACCCTCAGGACCTACCTCGACCCCTCGAGGGCGGTGGAGGAGATCCCCACCCTCAGGATGCTGACGCAGGACCCGGAGTCCCTGAAGAGGAAGGCCGAAGACCTGGCCAGCCGCATAAGGGAGGTCGCCCCATCCCTGTCGGTGGAGGTGGCGAGGGACGTTTCCAGGGCGGGCGGCGGATCCCTCCCCCAGGCGGACATCCCCACCTGGGTGGTGTCGCTCGGCTGGGAGCGCGGAGCGGAGGAGCTCGAGGAGAGGCTCAGGCACAACGATATCCCCATCATCGCGAGGGTGAAGAACGACAGGGTCATCATAGACGTGCGCACCCTGCTCAAGGGAGAGCCATCCTTAATCGTGGACGCTCTTCGGACCATCGCCTCGTCGACCACCGGGGAGTGAGGCCGCCTTGAAGAACTTCATCATCGGCACCGCCGGACACATAGACCACGGCAAGACGGAGCTGATAAAGGCCCTGACGGGGACCGACACCGACCGGCTCAAGGAAGAGAAGGAAAGGGGTATCTCCATAGAGCTGGGCTTCGCCCAGCTTTCGCTTCCCGACGGGACGGTGGCCGGGGTGGTGGACGTGCCCGGCCACGAGCACTTCGTCAAGAACATGCTGGCGGGAGCCACCGGATTCGACATGGTGCTCCTGGTGGTCGCCGCCGACGACGGAGTGATGCCCCAGACCCTGGAACATCTTGCCATCGTCGATCTTTTGGGCGTCGAGGAGGGCCTGGTGGTGATCACCAAGGCCGACCTGGTAGACGAGGACATGATAGAGCTGGTCAAGGAAGACGTGGCGGAGGCGGTGAAGGGCACGGTGCTGGAGGGGGCGGAGGTGATCGTAACCTCCAGCCGGACCGGCCAGGGCCTGAACGAGCTCCGGGAGGCCATAGCCCGGATCGCCGCCAGGGTCAGGGAAAGGGAGTCCCGTGGACCGTTCCGCCTTCCGGTGGACCGTTCCTTCACCCTCAAGGGGATCGGGACGGTGGTCACCGGCACCCTGTGGGAGGGAAGCGTCGCCGACGGCGACGAGGCCGAGATACAGCCCTCGGGCAAGAGGCTGCGGGTGCGCAACGTCCAGGTGCACGGCAACGAGGTGGAGAGGGCTTACGCGGGCCAAAGGGTGGCCATGAACCTTCCGGGCATAAGCAAGTTCGAGGTGACCAGGGGCCACGTGATAGGAACGCCCGGCTACCTCCATCCCACGTTCATGCTGGACGCCCGCCTCCACCTTCTTCCCTCCTGCCCGAAACCCCTTAAGAACCGGGCCCGGGTGCGCCTACACCACGGCACGGCGGAGGTGATGACCCGGGTCGTGCTTCTCGGCGGAAGGGAGGAGCTTCCACCGGGGGAAAGCGCCTTCGTGCAGTTCCGGCTGGAAAAAGCCCTGGTGGCCCGCTACCGCGACCGCTTCATCATAAGGAGCTTTTCGCCCGTGACCACCATCGGCGGCGGCGTGATCCTCGATTCCCAGCCCCGCAAGCACAAGTTCCACGACACCGGCGTCTTCGCGTCCCTGGAGATAAGGGAAAGGGGAGTGCCCGAAGAACTGGTGACGCTCGCCCTCCGCGAAGAGGGTATCCCCCTTTCCCGGGAAAGGCTTCTGCGCCGGCTGGAGATAAGGGAGGATGAACTGGACCGGGCCTTGAAGGGACTGGCAGAAAGTGGAAAGGTGGTCACCGTTCCCTACGACAAGGAGGAACTCTACGTGCTTCCCGACGTGCTCCGGGAGCTGCTCTCCGGCCTCGCCGCCACCACCGACGATCTCCATTCGAGGGACCCCCTCAAGCCCGGCGTGGAAAAGGACGTGCTCAGGCAACATTTCCGGCCCGAGCTCGACAGGGACGTGTTCGAGGCGCTCCTGGACCTGGCCTCGAGGGACACCCTGGAGGTCGAAGCGGGCAGGGTGAGGCTTAAGGGACAGGGCAGGAGGCTCTCCGACCAGGAGGAGGGTCAGCTGGAGGAACTGGCCCGCCAGATCCGGGATAACGGCTTCTCGCCCCCCACCTTCAAGGAACTCCTGGAGGTTCTGGGGGTAGATCGGAACAGGCTGAGGGACCTGATACAGATCCTGCTGGAGCGAGGGGAGATCGAGCAGGTGAACCCCGAGTACTTCCTCTACCGCGGAAGGCTGCGGGAAGTGGAGGAACGGGTCCGGGAGCGATTGGCCGAAAACGGCAGGCTGGCGGTGAGCGACATGCGGGAAATGTTCGGCGTGAGCCGCAAGTACGCCATACCGCTGCTGGAATACCTGGACAGGAAGCGGGTGACCCGCAGGGAAGGCGACTTCCGGGTCCCCTTCTCGCCGTCGCAGGCCCGGAAGGACGGGTGAGAGAGCGCAAAGCGCCGGCAACGCATTCCCCTTGCCTTTCCGGCGAAGCCGGGAGATCACGGGAAAGGAGGGGAACAAAGGGACCAGGTATTCGCGAAGGGCAGGGAGCGCGAGAGAACCCCTGGGATCCGATATTAAAGAACCCGGGGCCAGGAAGAAAAAAGGTTGGTCACGGCCATCCATTGACATTCACCCTCTTGCCGGCTCGGCTATAATATTGGGTGGAGATGCATCCGTCCTGGTGGACGGCCCGGTCTTCAAAACCGGTGCGGCGTCGTAACGGGCGCCGGGTAAGTTCGATTCTTACGCATCTCCGCCAATTTTTTATTTGAGGAAAACGGTCCGAGGGGGAACCGGTGAAAAATGCCTGCATGACGGAGCTATTCTCTTACCCCGGCTAGCGGACCTTGGGCAAGGGCAGGAGGCGTTCGACCCATGGAGCTTAACACCAAGACCCTCAAGGTCTTCGTGGAGCTGGCCCGCACCGGGAGCTTTTCCCAGGCCGCCAAGGAGCTGGGGCTGTCCCAGCCCGCGGTCAGCCTGCAGATCCAGTCCCTGGAGAAGGAACTCGGACTCACGCTGGTAGACCGCTCCAGGGGAGGATGCCGGCTGACCGAGGCGGGGAAGGCATTCCTGCATCACGCCCAGAGGATTCTCAAGGAAGAGGAGCTCCTCCATTCCAAGCTCGAGGGCCTCAAGGACGAAGTGGCGGGAGACCTGGAAATTGCGGCGAGCAACATACCCGGCGAATTCATATTGCCGAGGATACTCCCTGAATATATGGAAAAATATCCCATGGTTAGGATCCGCTTGAACGTCACCGATTCAAAGGCAGCCCTGGAGATGGTGAGGGCCGGCCAAGTGGACATCGGGTTCGTGGGCAGCGCGGTGGACGACGAGAGGCTCGAATCCGGGGTTCTCTGCTCGGACATCCTGGTGGTGATAGCGCATCCCGAGTCGGAACTGGCCCGGAGGGAAAGCGTTCATCCGGAGGACCTGGCCCTCGCCACCTGGTTGAGAAGGGAAGAGGGGTCCGGCACCGGGGCCCACATGGAAAGGGCCCTGAAAGAGTGGGGCATAACGCCGCGGGAGGGGAACATGCCCGTTCTCGGAAGCACCACGGCGGTGATCCAGGCGGTGGTCGCGGGAGCGGGGATATCAATGGCATCCCTATGGGCGGCGGCCGACCTGCTCGGGGCGGGGAAACTGGCCATGTTGAGACTCCCGGGGATAGAGCAGCGCCGGCAGTTCCACTGCGTGACCCTCCGGCGCCGGCCGGCATCCGCCCCCGCCAAGGCCTTTATGCAGATGCTGGAAGAATCGAGGCCTCGGCTGGAGCAGGAACTGGAAGGGTTGTGGATCGCCCTGAACCAAGGCCCTGGAGCCGACCGACCGGGCTTCGACGCCCAAGCGACCGGCGTCGAAGGGCCCGCGTGAACATGGCAGACCACTATAATTCGAACTCCCCTCGGGGTCCCCTGGAGGCCAGGCCCGCCACCGGCATTCCCGCGCCCGTTCGGCGACCGAAGGGGGGCATGGAAAGGCTCCCGTGGCAACCAGCAGGCATTCCCATGGGAGCACTTGCCGCGGGCGCGGAAAGGAGACGCGAGGTTTCCAGTCCACTGTTAATCTTTTCCATCATCCACCGGGAGACCCGGAAGGAGGCCTTCCCGGGTCGAACATGTACCCCACGCCCCGCACGGTGCGGATGTAGGCGTGTCCCCCTTTCTCTATCTTGGAGCGTATCCTGCGTATGTGGACGTCCACGGTACGCGACCCGCCAAAATAGTCGTAACCCCACACCTGCCTCAGGAGGGCCTCCCGGGTGAGGACTTTCCCGGGATTCGAATATAGGTAGCGGAGCAACTCGAACTCCTTGTAAGTGAGTTCCACCGGTTCGCCGTCCAACCGCACCTCGTATCTCTCCGCGTCTATCACCAGGCCCTCGGGGCCGTGTTTATCCCGAGACTCCCGAAGCAGGCGTTTCAGCCTGGCCTCGACCTCCGCCTCTCCACAGCCTTCCACCAGGAAATCGTCCAGGGGAAGGGCTTCATCGAACCCGGCCAGTTGCCGCTCTTCCAGGACGGCCACGAGGACGGCGCCGGGATGCTCCCGCCGGAAGCGCAGGACGACCTCTCCCCATTCGCTCCCCTCGGGAACCAGGTCCAAGATCACCAGGTCCCCCGGCGCGGGGCGGCGCTTCCCCTCCCGCTCACAGACCACCAGGTCCCCCAGCCTGGCGAGCGCGGCGAGAAAGGGAGGGTTCTCCCTCCTGCCCGTCATCAGGATAATGGCCATGGGCTATCCCCTTTCCCGCCTTAGGTCCTTATCCCTCATTCCGCCGTCGGCAAGCTCCAGCCCCCGGCACGGCTTCCCACACCGGATTTTATCAACCGCCGGGGCGTAGCCCTAAGCCATCCTCGCTCAGTAGGCATAAAGCCCCCCGAAGGGCCGGTGGGTCCGGGGGTAGATCTTGGTGAAGCGACTCCGCATTATCAGGTCGGGGTCGCCCCCGAAATGCCGGGCATATTCCTCCACCAGCTTCCTCACGACCTCCAGGTCGTCATCGTCGGCCGGCGCGCTGAGAGCTTCCCTTCCCAGCTGGAAATCGTCCACCTCTCCCCTGACGAATATGAGGCCTCCGTGCATCCCGGTGCCGACGTGGCGCGCTCTCTCGAACTCGTCCCTACCATTGCTGAGGCTTCCGTCTTGGAGGCGCAGGACCACGACCAGGCCCCCGGCCATGTACTCGCCGAGAAAGTCCTGCGTGCCGCCGCCGATGACCAGCACATCCACTGAGGTCGTGATCACGATATTCTCCGCCCCTGTCAGACCGAATCAAATACGCCTCAATGATAAAATATCTT
>JBBFMI010000004.1:0-27332 GCA_037478635.1 Candidatus Geothermincolales bacterium
GAGCCGGGTGCTCGGCGGCGGCATTGTGCCCGGCTCGGTCGTGCTGGTCAGCGGCGATCCTGGCATCGGCAAGAGCACCCTGCTCATCCAGCTTTGCGCGGCCCTGGCCGACGCGGCCGCCACGGCCCTGGGGAACCGCCTGAAATCCCCGGGGGATATCGACCGTGCCCTGGAAGAGACGCTGGGGATCCCGGGAGTGCTGGGCGCCGCGGCGGTGATGGGAGAGGTCCTGGGGGTGGCGGGTGAGCTCGAGCTGGTAAAAACCTGAATGACCTTGCTGTCCCTACCGACCCCGGTGGCGGGAACCCCGTAGACGCCTTATCCCTCGTCTCTGCTATATTTTCGTTGAAGGCATACGTGGGGGGTGAGGTCGTGGAGTTCGAGGAAGCGAAGAGAAGGGCGGAGGAACTCCGGGAGCAGATTAATTACCACAATTATCGTTATTACGTGCTCGACGACCCGGTCATAACCGACGAGGAATATGACGCCCTGATGAGGGAACTCCAGGAGATCGAGAGGGAGTTCCCGGAGCTCGTCACCCCGGATTCCCCCACCCAGAGGGTGGGCGCGCCTCCCGCCGAGGCGTTCGCTCCTGTGCAGCACCGCGCCCGGATGATGAGCCTCGACAACGTGTTCAACGAGGAGGAGTTGAGGGCCTTCATCCGCAGGGTGGAGAGCGCGGTGGGAAAGACGAGTTACGTGTGCGAGCTCAAGATCGACGGCGCGGGAATAGCCCTCACCTACGAGAACGGCGTGTTCGTGAGGGGGGCTACCCGGGGAGACGGGATCACCGGCGAGGACGTCACCGCCAACCTCAAGACCATCAAGTCCCTTCCCCTCCGGCTGCTGGGGGAACGGGATGTCCCTTACCTGGAGATCCGGGGCGAGGTCTACATGCCCAAGAGAGCTTTCATGGAGCTCAACAGGATGAGGGAGGAAGAGGGCCAACCGCCCTTCGCCAACCCTCGGAACGCCGCCGCCGGCTCCCTGCGCCAGTTGGACCCGGCGGTTACCGCTTCCCGCCACCTGGAGTTGATCTGCTACGAGATAGGCTACGTCGAGGGCAAGTCCTTTAGTACCCACGAGGAGGTACTGCGACAGATAGCCGACTGGGGTTTCAAGGTGAGCGAGAACTGGCGCAGGGTGGACAGCGCCGACGAGATCATGGATTTCGTGAACGAGTGGATCGCCCGCAGGGACGAGCTGGAATACGAGGTGGACGGGGCGGTCATTAAGGTCAATCCACTGGAACACCGGGAGAGGCTGGGGGCTACCAGCAAGGCCCCCCGCTGGGCGGTGGCCTACAAGTTCCCGGCCGAGGAGAAGATAACCCGCCTCATCGACATCCAGGTCAACGTGGGAAGGACTGGGGCTCTGACGCCCACGGCTATCCTGGAGCCGGTCTTCGTGGGGGGCTCGACCGTCTCCCGGGCTACCCTGCACAACGAGGACGAGATCCGGCGCAAGGGGATAAAGATAGGGGACTACGTGCTGGTCCACAAGGCGGGGGACGTAATCCCGGAGATCATCAAACCCATCGTGGAGCGCAGGGACGGCACCGAGAGGGATTTCGTGATGCCGGACCGTTGCCCGGCCTGCGGCAGCGTAGTTTACCGGCCGGAGGGCGAAGTGGTTGCCCGTTGCCTCAACGTGGATTGCCCGGCGAGGCTCTTTGAGAGCATACTCCACTTCGCATCGCGAGGAGCGATGGACATCGAGGGCCTGGGGCCGGCCACCATCCAGGAGTTGATGGAGAAGGGATACGTGAGATCGGTGGAGGACATATACTATCTCACCCCCGAGCAGCTCTACACCCTGACGGGCTTCAAGGACAAGTCGGTGAGCAATCTCCTGAACGCCATTGAGAAGAGCAAGTCACGGCCCCTATCACGACTCCTGTTTGGGCTCGGGATCAGGCACGTGGGAGCCCACGTGGCGGAGGTACTGGCCCGGCGCTACCGCACCATGGAGGCCTTGGCCCAGGCCACGCTGGACGATTTGTTGACGGTGGAGGAGGTGGGACCCACCATCGCCGAGAGCGTGGTCGCTTTCTTCCGGGAACCCCGCAACCTGGAGTTGATCCGGAGGTTGAAGGAGGCGGGGGTTAACATGGAGGAGCCGGTGGAAGAGACACCCCCCATACTGGAGGGCCTGACCTTCGTGCTCACCGGCGGCCTGGATTCGATGACCCGCGAGGAGGCGAAACAGGCGATCGAGGCCCGGGGCGGGAGGGTGAGTTCCAGCGTAAGCCGGAAGACCGATTTCGTGGTGGTGGGCACCGACCCGGGAAGCAAGTACGATAAGGCGAGGGAGTTGGGGGTGACCACCTTAGGCGAGGAAGAGTTCCTCCGTTTGCTGGAGGGGGGACCGGAGGCCCTGAAGAACGCTCCCCGGGGAGAATAGTCGGCGGAAAGGTTATCCGCCGTTCGTGGTCCAGGATTGGCACCGAGGTGGGTGACAGGAGGAAGCCCATGATCGATAAGAGGGAAGTGGAGCACGTGGCCTGGCTCGCTCGCCTCGAGCTGAGCGAGGAAGAAAAGGAGAAGTTCTCGCGACAGCTGGGAAGGATACTGGAGCACGCCGAGAGGATCAAGTCGGTGGACACCAGCGGAGTGGAGCCTACCTCTCACGTCCTTCCCCTGAAGAACGTCATGCGCGCCGATGTGGTGAGGCCCGGGCTCACCCAGGAGGAGGCCCTCAGCAACGCGCCCCAGCGGGAGGAAGGTTACTTCGTCGTCCCCCGGATAATCTGAGGTCTCGCGCGGCCTTAGGGAAAGGTGTCCCCATGGAGGAAGCCTCGCTTCTGTTGACCTGCGCGATCCTGCTGACCGTGGGCCTATGGCTGTGGCGGACGGGTGCCGCCCGGCGGGAGCCGGGTTGCTGGCTCGCCCCATGGCTTTACCTCCTTTCGTTGGCCGGGGTCTTCGACGCCCTTTCCCAGGCCGTGGGTGGGGGGGTGGCGGGAGCGACTGCCTTTTCCTCTTCCCTCCTGATGGAACTGGGCGCGTCCTACCTCCTGCTCCTTTTCTCCCGCTCTTTTTCCCGCCCCACGGATTTCCGCGCCTTTTTCTGGTCCGTGCCAATGCAGTTCGCCGCCGCGCTCGTCCTGGGGGGCGGTGAAGCGATCTTGTACCGGGAAAGGGGTCCCTGGTCCTTGGAACTCGGGGAGCCGGCGGCCCTCGTGGTCTTGGCCACCACCGCCCTTTACACCGTCCTGATGCTCGCCTTCATGTTGGGGCTTTTCGGCTCGTTGAGGGAGGAGGGGAGGAAATCAGCCAGGGTGGCCACGCTCACCCTGGCCTTCCTTCTGGTTTTCGCGGGAGGTGCGGTCAGGAATGCCCTGGCAGGATACTTGCCCCCGGCCATTTACGCCGGTGCCACCCTGAAGTTGGTGGGCGCCTTCTTGCTGGTGGCCTCGCTGAAAGGCGCTGCCGGCCGGAGGGTGGACGAAGCCCTGGAGACCAGGAGGTGATCCGTGGAACCCATTTATCTGCAGGAGGCCTGGAAAGTCAGGGAGATGCTCATGAGAAGGGAAGTATCCCCCCGAGAGGTCCTGGATGCGGTGAGGGAGAGGACCCGGGAGGTGGAACCCCTGGTGAACGCCTACATCACCGAGACCTGGGATCAGGCGGAGGAGGCTGCCAGGGAAGCCGAGAGGCGCTTAGCCCACGGAGAGAACCTGGCCCCGGCGGCCGGGCTCCCCATGGCGGTCAAGGATATCCTCTGCACCCGCGGAATCAGGACCACCTGCGCTTCCCGTATCCTGGAGAACTACGTGCCCGTTTACGACGCGACGGTGATAGAAAGGCTCAAGGATGCGGGACTTACCATGGTCGGCAAGGCCAACATGGACGAATTCGCCATGGGGTCCTCCACCGAGAATTCCTATTTCGGACCCACCAGGAACCCCTGGGACCTGGAGAGGGTGCCGGGAGGTTCCAGCGGAGGTTCCGCCGCGGCGGTGGCGGCAGGGGAGGCTCTCTGGGCCCTCGGTTCGGATACCGGCGGTTCCATCCGTCAGCCGGCATCCTTCTGTGGCCTGGTGGGCATGAAACCAACTTACGGGAGGGTCTCCCGCTATGGCCTGGTGGCCTTCGCCTCTTCCCTGGACCAGGTCGGTCCCATCGCCCGGAGCGTGAGGGATTGTGCCCTTCTCCTCAAGCTCATCTGCGGGCATGACCCCAGGGATTCGACATCCCTCCCCGAAGAGGTGCCGGATTTCCCGGCCTGCCTGGAAGGAGATGTCAGGGGCATGAGGGCAGGCGTGCCGGTGGAGTTGATGGGCGAGGGGATCGCTCCCGGGGTAAGGAAAGCCGTGGAGAACTGCCTTCGCCTGATGGAAGAGCTGGGGATGTCGGTGGAAGAGATAAGCCTTCCCCACCTGGAATATGCGCTAGACGCGTACTATATAATCGCTCCCGCCGAGGCCAGCTCTAACCTGGCCCGCTACGACGGCGTTCGTTACGGCCTGAGGGTCGAGGGGGAGGACGTCCTGGACATGTACTCGAGGACGAGGGCGGTGGGATTCGGAGACGAGGTGAAGAGAAGGATCATGCTGGGGACCTACGCCCTCTCGGCCGGTTACTACGAGGCCTACTACGCCCAGGCCCAGAAGATCCGCACCCTCATAATCGGGGACTTCCGCGGGGCCTTCGAGCGGTGCGAGGTGCTGGTGAGCCCCACCTCTCCCACCGTGGCCTTCCGGCTGGGGGAGCGACTGGAGGACCCGCTGGCCATGTACATGTCGGACATATGCACCATACCGGTGAACCTGGCCGGCCTTCCGGCCATAAGCATCCCCTGCGGTCTGGACCAGGGTCTTCCGGTGGGATTCCAGATCATCGGGAAGCTGCTGGACGAGGCGACGGTGTTGAAGGTGGCGAGGGCGCTGGAGGAGGCCCTGGATTTCCGGGGGAAGCCCGATCCGGCAAGGGGGGTGAAGTGATGGACGGCTGGGAAGCGGTGATAGGATTGGAGATCCACGCGGAGCTTAAGACCGCCTCCAAGATGTTCTGTTCCTGCGACGCCTCCTTCGGCGGGGAGCCTAACACCAAGGTCTGCCCGGTGTGTCTTGGCCTACCCGGGGTCCTCCCGGTGCTCAACCAGAGGGCGGTGGATCTGGCCCTTCGCCTGGCCCTCGCCTTGAACTGCCGGATCCTCCCCCGGGCCCTGTTCCACCGCAAGAACTACTTTTACCCGGACATGCCCAAGAACTACCAGATCTCCCAGTACGACCAGCCCCTCGGAGTGGAGGGGTACCTGGACGTGGAGACGGAGGAGGGCTCATTCCGGGTGGGCATCCACCGGGTACACATGGAGGAGGACACCGGGAAGACCATCCACCGGAGCGAGAGCGGGCGCATCCACGGCTCGGAATACAGCCTGGAGGACTTCAACCGGGCCGGAGTCCCCCTGCTGGAGATAGTCACCGAGCCGGATATCCGCACCCCCGAGCAGGCCAAGGCCTTCCTCCAGGAGCTCAAGAGCATAATGGAGCACCTGGAAGTCTCCGATTGCCGGATGGAGGAGGGCAGCCTGCGCTGCGATGCCAACGTGTCGGTGCGTCGGGCGGGAAGCGACTCGCTGGGGGTAAAGACCGAGATAAAGAACATGAACTCCTTCCGGGCCCTGCAGAGGGCGTTGGAGTACGAGATCGAGAGGCAGATCCAGCTGTTGGAATCCGGGGGCGAGGTGGTGCAGGAGACCCGCCACTGGGACGCCGATTCCAACATGACCACGCCCCTCCGGACCAAGGAGTACGCCTACGATTACCGGTATTTCCAGGAGCCGGACCTGGTCCCCCTGGAGCTGGACCGGGAGGTGATGGAAAGGGTCCGGGAGACCCTGCCCGAGCTCCCCTCCCAGCGGCGACGGCGTTTCCGGGAGGTATACGGCCTTCCGGCCCACGACGCCAGGGTGCTCACTTCCTCCAAGGCCATGGGCGATTTCTTCGAGGAAGTGGTTAGGTTGGGGGCGCCTCCCAAGGCTGCCAGCAACTGGATGATGGGAGAGCTGTCCGCCTACCTCAACGCCCAGAACCTCGAGGTGGGACAGTTGAGGATAGGCCCCCAGCACCTGGCAGAGCTCATCTCCCTCATCGAGAAGGGCACCATCAGCGGGAAGATCGGCAAGGACGTCTTCCAGGAGATGGTGGAGAAAGGGGAGATGCCCAGCGCCATCGTGGAGAGGCGTGGCCTGACCCAGATAAGCGACGAGGCGGAGCTGGAGGGGATTATCCGAGAGGTCATCGACGCCAACCCTGGGCCGGTGGAGGATTACCGCCGCGGCAAGACCCAGGCCATGGGTTTCCTGGTGGGACAGGTGATGAAGAGGACCCGGGGGAGGGCTAACCCCGGGTTGGTGAACGAGCTCCTCCGGAAGATGCTCGAGGGTTGACCTGGCCCACGCACGCCCGTTGTCTCTTCCCGGGGTTCCCAGGGCTCGGCGCGGTAAGGGCTGATGGGCATCTTGGACCGGCGGAGCATTCCTTATGGGCGAGCGTCGAGGCGGTCTTCTGCTGGGGGCTTTTTTCCGGGATCGACGGACTAGCCCTTCACGGGGAATGTCGAGGGCCCTTAAAAGGATCTTGATTTGTCGCGGGAAGAAAGGCCTTTGAGAGTGTCCCTTCCGCGTTTCGGGAAGGTTCGTGGGGCCTGGCCGTCCTGGCGGGATCCGACGGCGGGGAAGGTGCAGGCATGGTTTTCCCGGGCGCCATCGCGCGGCTCGAGCTTTGGTGGACGGAAGCCCTGATAAGAAGGCCGTTCGAAGGCCACCGGGTCGCCTGACCCTAAAATAGCGCCCCTTCCCGGGACCATCCGTCGGGGACCGACCGGGAAGACAAGAATAGAAAGGAAAAAGGGGGATGCCTTTCGGCATCCCCCTCTTCCGTCCCTATCCTCAGCCTTGCTCGGATATGAGCTTCTCGTAGGCCTCCGCGTCCAGGAGCTCGTCAACGCCGGAGGGATCCGACAGCTTCACCTTGATCATCCAGCCTTTGCCGTAGCAGTCCTCGTTGATGATCTCCGGCGCCTCCACCACCTCGGAGTTGGTCTCCACGATCTCCCCGTTCACCGGGCTGTAGACATCGGATACCGATTTCACCGACTCGATCTCGGCGAAGGGCTCTCCCGCCTTTACCTCGGTCCCCACTTCGGGCAGCTCCAGGAAGACGATCTCGCCCAGCTGGTCCTGGGCATAGTAGGTTATGCCCACCGTGGCGGTGTCTCCCTCGATTCGAGCCCAGGTGTGCTCGGGGTGATACTTCAGGTCATCCGGGTACATGGTTCACCTCCGTGCTCATTTCCTCCAACCCCGACGACGGAGAAATATTACTCCATTTCCCCCACCTTGAACAGTCGCCCACCGCGTCACCGCTCACTTCTTCCTGGCCGGCGCCGCGTGGATGGCCCTATCGTGCACTGCCTCGGCGGCCTCCATGATGGCCTCGGCCAGGGTGGGATGGGCGTGGATGGTGCTGCCGATGTCCTTGGCGGTGGCTCCCAGGCGGATGGCCAGCGCCACCTCGTGGATGAGGTCGGATGCGTGCGGTCCCATTATCTGGCAGCCGACCACCTTGTCGGTGGAGGCCTCCACCACCAGCTGGACGAAACCCTGTCCTTTGCCCATGGCCAGGGCCTTGCCCAGGCCTCCGAACATGAAGCGCCCCACCTTCACCTCCATGCCCCTCTCCTCCGCCTTGGAGGGATTCAATCCCACGCTGGCGATCTCGGGCTCGGTGAAGATACAGGCGGGTACCACGTCGTAGTTCATAACCGAGTCCAGGCCCATGGCGTTCTCGGCCGCGCATATGCCCTCGAAGGAGGCCACGTGGGCGAGGAGGATGCCCCCCACGACGTCGCCGATGGCGTAGACGCCCGGGATATTAGTCTCCATCCTCTCGTTGACTACGATCTCGCCCCGCTTTCCGGTCTCGATGCCCACCTCTTCCAGGCCGATGCCCCGGGAGTTCAGGGCCCTACCTATGGAGACCAGGAGTTTCTCCGCCTCCAGTTCCTGTCCGGTGGAAAGCCTAACCTTGACCCCGTCGGGACGGTATTCCACCACCTCTTCGATGGTGGTGCCGGTGAGTATCTCGATGCCCCTCTTGTTGAGGAGGCGCTTCATCTGGGTGGCTATCCTCTCGTCCTCGGTGGGGAGGATGCGGTCCATGAGCTCCACCATGGTGACCTTGGTCCCGAGGGAGCTGAACACGGTGGCGAACTCGGAGCCCACCACCCCGCTTCCCACGATTATCATGCTCGAGGGGATCTCGGTGAGCTCCAGGCCCTCGGTGGAGGTGAGGATGGCCGGCTGGTCGAAATCGAAGGTGGGTAGCCGGGCGGGCTCCGAGCCGGTGGCTATGATCACCTTTTCCGTCTCGATGGTGACCTCGCCGTTTTCGGTTTCCACCACCACCCGGTCGGGGGCGGCGAGCCTGCCGAATCCCTTCACCAGTTCGACCTTGTTGGCCTTGAGCAGCTGGGCGATGCCGTTCCTAAGTTGCTCCGATACCTTCTCCTTGCGTTCCACCATGGCTTTCAGGTCGGGCTTGGGTTCGCCCACCGAGATGCCGTAGGCCTCTGCTTCCCGGATGGCATCCAGCACTTCGGTGCAGGCCAGCATGGCCTTGGTGGGGATGCAACCCCGGTTGAGGCAGGTTCCGCCCAGCAGGTCCTTTTCCACCAGGACCACGCCGCTCCCGAGCTGGGCGGCCCTTATGGCGGCCACGTACCCTCCGGGGCCACCGCCGATGACCACCAGTTTCGCCTTCATGGTTTCGCTTGCCATATTCTTCCTCCTTCGACCTCTACCGCGACGTTCCTCCTATCATGAAAGGCGCCTCCGTCGTTCGCGGAGCGGGACCTCGGCCTGTCAGGGGTATGTCCGGAATAGAGCCTTTCCGGTAGAAGTCTTCCCGGTAGATCCGGCTCTCCAAAGGGGCCTTTCGGCCTTTGGGCCTAATGTCCACGCTATTTTAACACGGTATGAGAGGGAAGGGCCCCACTTGGGAGTGGGGGTTTTGGGCCGGCCGTTCACCGGGAGTTTTCCCGGTCTTGGCGTGCGAGTCGGCTGGAGGGCTTGGGTGGAAATTATTAGAAGGCCAGGTTGGGAAGGCAAGCCACAGGACAGGACTGAAAGGCCCGTATCGCGCGGCGTTGGCCCACTGGTTGGGTTTGGGGTTGACGGCGGCACCGACTGACGAAGATCCCCGAAGATCCTGCGCCACGAGGGGTGTCATGCCATGGGTTGCCGAGGATCTGGGACGACCCGCGGGCCGGGCGGGAGTGCTGGCGCATTTTCGCGCCCTGGGTCTTTTGCCAAAGGCATGCCTTCGGGAATAATAATACCAATGCCTGGGCTTTCCCCCGGTACCCCAGGGGCTCGGGGTCCCAGGGGCTCGGATCCGGGCCCACTGGAGGGAGAGCGTCACGGGCAGGACGCTTCGATCTTTTTGGGAAATGTCGCGTTGAACCCCGGAAGCCCTCGCAGGGCTGTCCATGGGGAGGCCTCGCCCGCGATGAGGATCGAGGCCCACCCGTGGGATCACGCTTTTCGCGCCGGGCAGGGGCGTTACGGATCCCTCGAAAGGAGTGATGGGAAGGACCATGGGCATGACCATTGCGGAGAAGATCATATCCCGCCACGCGGGCCGGGAGGCCAGGGCGGGAGAGCTGGTGGTAGCGGAAGTAGATTTCATAATGGGACAGGACGGCACCTCGCCCCTCGCCATCCAGGCCTTCCGCGAGATGGGAGGAGAGCGGGTGCTCGACCCGGAAAGGGTGGCGCTGGTCATCGACCACAGCGCCCCGAGCCCGGTGGAGGGCATCTCCAACCTGCACGCGCTGATGCGGGAATTCGCCTCCGAGCAGGGAGTGAGGCTGTACGACGTGGGCTGGGGCGTCTGCCATTGCCTGTTGCCGGAACAGGGACACGTGGCCCCGGGAGACCTGGTGGTGGGGGCCGATTCCCATACCACCACTTACGGAGCCATAAACGCCTTCTCCACCGGCGTGGGCTCCACGGACCTGGCGGCCGCCATGCTCACCGGGAAGCTGTGGTTCAAGGTCCCCGCCACCATGAGGCTCGAGCTCAGGGGAAAGCTGGGAAAGGGCGTTTACTCGAAGGACGTGGCCCTGTTCCTGGCGGGGGAACTCACCGCCGATGGGGCCACCTACCTGGCGCTGGAGTACGGCGGGGAGGTCATACGGTCCCTGAGCGTGGAAGCCCGCTTCACCATAAGCAATATGGCGGTGGAGGTGGGGGCCAAGGCGGGCCTCATGGAGGCCGACGAGAAGGTGATGGATTACGTGAGGGGAAGGGTCAAGCGTCCTTTCCAGCCCGCCGACCCCGATCCCGACGCCGAGTACGTGGAGGTGAGGGAGTATGACCTCAGCGACCTGACCCCCATGGTGGCGGTCCCTCACCGGGTGGATAACGTGAAGCCGGTGGAGGAGGTGGAGGGAACGGAGATACACCAGGCGGTGCTGGGGACCTGCACCAACGGCAGGCTGGAGGACCTGAAGGTAGCGGCGGGGATCCTGGCCGGGAAGAGGGTCCATCCAGGGGTCCGGCTGGTGATCGCCCCCGCTTCCCGGGAGGTGCTCCTGGAGGGCATGCGGAAGGGCGTCATACAGGCGTTGGTGGAGGCCGGGGGGGCCCTGGTGACCCCCGGTTGCGGTCCCTGCGTGGGGACGCACAACGGCGTGCCCGCCGATGGGGAGGTGGTGATAAGCACCGCGAACCGCAATTTCAAGGGAAGGATGGGAAACGCCAACGCCTTCATCTACCTCGCCAGCCCGGCCACCGTGGCCGCGAGCGCGCTGGAGGGAAGGATCACCGATCCCCGGCGGGTGTCGGGATAGGACGTTCCCGTGGTGAGCGAAAGGACGTGATGGCGAGATGATCCTGAGGGGCAGGGCCCACGTGTTCGGGGACGATGTCAACACCGATTACATCATCTCGGGCAAGTACAAGTTCAAGACCCTGGACATGAAAGAGCTTGCCACCCACCTGATGGAGGACATCGACCCCGAGTTCCACAGCAAGGTGCGACCTGGCGATTTCATCGTGGCCGGCAGGAACTTCGGGTGTGGTTCTTCCCGGGAGCAGGCGCCATTGGTAATCAAGGCGGCGGGGATATCGGCGGTGCTGGCGACCTCCTTCGCCCGCATCTTCTTCCGGAACGCCATCAACAAGGGCTTGCCGGTGGTGGAATGCGACACCTCGGGCATAAGCCCGGGCGACGAGCTGGAGGTGGACCTGGAAAAAGGCCTGGTGAGAAACCTCAACACCGGAAAGGAGATAGGGATAAAACCTCTCCCCGGGGTGATGATGGACATCCTCAAGGAGGGAGGCCTCACCGAGTACCTGAAGAGGCACGGGGAGTTCAAGCTGTGAAGCGCGCGGCCCGACTTCCCTGACGGGATGTAAGGTCGTGGATCTTGAGGCGCGGAAGGACCACGGGGCCGCGGCATGGGTTTGGCCGGTGGACTCGCTCCGAGGGAAAGGGCGGATATGAGGCCTTTCCCGGGCGGGGAGCCCGGGAAGTTCGAGGGAAGATCCCCTGCAGGTCAAGCTCTGTGGAACGGAGGTCAAGACATGAGCAGAAAGGTTACCCTCATACCGGGGGACGGAGTCGGTCCCGAGATCGTGGAGGCATGCGTCAAGGTGATAGAGGCCTCCGGCGCCCAGGTGGAATGGGAGGTCCGAGAGGCGGGAGAGAAGGTGATGGAGGAGTATGGGACTCCCCTGCCCAGCGAGGTGCTCGATTCCATCCGGGCCAACAAGGTGGCCCTCAAGGGGCCCATAACCACGCCGGTGGGCTCGGGATTCCGGAGCGTGAACGTGGCCTTGAGGCAGGAGTTGGACCTTTACGCGAACGTGAGGCCGGCCCGCAGCATGGCCGGGGTCCGTTCGCCTTACCAGGGGATCGACCTGGTGGTGATCAGGGAGAACACCGAGGACCTGTACGCGGGCATCGAGAGGATGGTGGACGAGGACACTGCGGAGAGCGTGAAGCTGATAACCCGAAGGGCCTCGGAGAGGATATGCCGCTTCGCCTTCGAATACGCTCGACGGGAAGGGCGCAGGAAGGTCACCGCCGTTCACAAGGCCAACATCCTCAAGTTCTCCGACGGCCTTTTCCTGGAGGTGGCCCGGCAAGTGGCTGCGGATTACCCGGATATAGAGTTCGAGGACCGCATCGTCGACAACATGGCGATGCAATTGGTGCAGAAACCCCACCTCTACGACGTGCTGGTGCTCCCCAACCTGTACGGCGACATCATCTCCGACCTCTGCGCCGGACTGGTGGGCGGGCTGGGGGTCGCTCCCAGCGCCAATATCGGCGAGGACATCGCCGTCTTCGAGCCGGTGCACGGGAGCGCGCCCAAGTACACCGGGATGAACAAGGTGAACCCCACCGCCCAGATCCTCTCCGGGGTCTTGATGCTCCGCCACATCGGACAGAGGGAGGAGGCCGACAGGATCCAGAGGGCGGTGGAGAAGGTCATCGCCGAGGGAAAGGCTGTCACCTACGACCTGGGTGGGGATGCGGGGACCTTGGAGATGGCCCAGGCCATAATCCAGGCCATGGATTGACACCGCCATACCTCTAAGCGGAACTTTGGCGAAAACCCAGGACGGGGGATCCTGGGCATCACGCCTCTTCGTAGCAAGTCGAGGAGCTCGCAGGCCCGTTGAGTTCGGCGACGGGACGACTTTTCCGGGGTTTGCCGGGACGCCCGTTGTCAGAAACCTACAGAAGAGGTTATCATTAGACCTCAAATATTTATTCTTTGAGTTCTTCAAGACCTTCAGGAAGCGGATTCCGAGTAGGCCTGGAAGAGCGGGATTCCCAACCGGATAAAGGGGTGGCAAAGAGGCACTGACCAGGGGTAGCCGACATGGCGACCTCGATAGGTTGACTATACCCTTTGATTATCTTGATAATTCATTAAATTAATCGGCCGAGTAGCCCGTTTTAGTCTTCCTTGAAAAGGAGAAAGGGATGGAGTTAAGAAGCGAAAAGATCAAGGTGGGCCCGGAGTGGGCGCCCCATAGGTCGCTCCTGAAAGCCCTGGGGTACACCGACCAGGAGATACGACGCCCCTGGATCGGCATCGCCTGTTCCTTCAACGAGGTGGTGCCGGGGCACATGCACCTGCAGCAGATCGCCGACGCCGTCAAGGCCGGGGTGAGGATGGCGGGAGGGACCCCCATGCAGTTCGGGGTCATAGGGATATGCGACGGCATTGCGATGGGCCACGAGGGAATGCGGTATTCGTTGCCCTCCCGGGAGGTCATAGCCGACAGCGTGGAGCTCATGGCCAGGGCCCACGCCTTTGACGCCCTGGTTCTCATTCCCAACTGCGACAAGATCGTTCCGGGGATGTTGATGGCGGCGGCGAGGCTCAACATACCCTCGGTGGTGGTCAGCGGAGGGCCCATGCTGGCGGGGAGGTTCCGGGGCCGGGATGTGGACTTCATCACCGTCATGGAAGCCCAGGGAGCGGTGAGGGCGGGTCGCATGAGCGAGGAGGACCTGGCCCAACTCGAGGACGAGGCCTGCCCAGGTTGCGGTAGCTGTGCCGGCCTTTTCACCGCCAACTCCATGAACTGCCTCACCGAGGCGGTGGGCATGGGCCTTCCGGGAAACGGGACCATCCCCGCTCCCCACGCTGCCCGGCTGCGGCTGGCCAAGCAGGCGGGAATGACGGTCATGGAAGTGCTCCGACGGGGACTCAAGCCGCGGGACATCATAACCAGGCGCTCCTTGCTCAACGCCCTGGCGGTGGACATGGCCATCGGGGGTTCATCCAACACCATTCTGCACCTCCTGGCCATCGCCTACGAGGCCGGGGTGGAGGTCAGCCTGGACGACATCCAGCAGGTGTGCGACGCGACGCCCAACCTGGCCCGCATAAGCCCCGCGGGAGGAGCGGTCCATCACATGCAGGATCTGCACGAGGCGGGGGGTATACCGGCCGTCATGGGCGAGCTCCTGCGCAAGGGGCTCATAGACCCCGACGTCCCCTGCGTGGGCGCTGACCGCATCGGCGACCTGGTGGAGGGAAGGAGAACCCTGAACCCTGAGGTGATACGGCCGGTGGACGAGCCCTACATGCCCACCGGGGGCCTCGCGATACTGCGTGGGAACCTGGCTCCGGAGGGCGCGGTCATCAAGCAGTCGGCGGTCCCCGAGAACCTCCTCCGCCACCGGGGCCCGGCCCGGGTCTTCGACCGGGAGGAGGAGGCGGTGGCAGCCATGAGGAACGGGGAGATCCGCGAGGGCGACGTAGTGGTGATCCGGTACGAGGGACCGAAGGGAGGCCCGGGCATGCGGGAGATGCTCCTTCCCACCGCGACGCTCGCGGGGATGGGGCTGGCGGACAAGGTGGTGCTCGTCACCGACGGGCGGTTCTCCGGGGGCACCCGGGGCGCGGCCGTGGGCCACGTGTCCCCCGAGGCCCAGGAAGGGGGTCCCATCGCCCTGGTCCGGGATGGCGACCTGATCGAGCTGGACGTGGTGGGCAGGCGGCTCGAGGTCCTGGTGCCGACGGATGAGCTCGATCGCCGGAGAGAGAGTTGGATGCCTCCCGAGCCGAGGGTGAAAGAGGGATACCTGGCGGTGTACGCATCCCAGGTCTCCAGCGCGAGCCTGGGAGCGGTGAGGATCAGGGGTTGACCGGGATCGCTCGGGAGCGGCAAGGCACAAAGCCGCCCCGGGCGGTAAAGTCGGGCGGAAAAACTAACGAGGCAGGACCAAAAACATCTGGAGGAGGGCAGAGGAATTGAGGATGACCGGGGCGCAGGCGCTGGTGAAGAGCCTTGAGGCGGAGGGAGTGGAGATCCTTTTCGGCATTCCCGGCGGAGTGCTGCTCCCGGTATTCGACGCCCTTTATCACAGCCCCATCCGCAAGGTGCTCACCCGGCACGAACAGGGGGCGGCCCACATGGCCGACGGTTATGCCAGGGCCACCGGGCGGGTGGGCGTTTGCATGGCCACCTCGGGACCGGGAGCCACTAACCTGGTCACGGGCATCGCCACCGCCTACATGGATTCGGTTCCCCTGGTGGCCATCACCGGGCAGGTGGCCACCAACCTCATCGGCACCGACGCGTTCCAGGAGGCGGATACCACCGGCATCACCATGCCCATCGTCAAGCACAATTACCTGGTCAAGGACCCCCGGGATATACCCGACGTGGTACAGGAGGCCTTTTACCTGGCCCGCACCGGCAGGCCGGGGCCGGTGCTCATCGACCTCCCGGTGGACGTCTCCCGGGGCGAGCTCAATTACCGGCGCAGCGAGAGGGTGGACCTGCCGGGCTACAAGCCCACCTATAAGGGTCACCGGAGGCAGATCAAGCTGGCCGCCCAGGCTATCCTGCGGGCCCGCAAGCCCATCCTCTTCGTGGGGGGCGGGGTCATCAACTCCGGCGCTTCCCAGGAGGTGCGGGAACTGGCGGAGGAGGAACACATCTACGTGACCCACACCTTGATGGGCAAGGGCGCCTTTCCCGAGACCCATCCCCTCTCGATGGGCATGGTGGGCATGCACGGGACCCGCACATCCAACTATGCCATGTGCGAGACCGACCTCATCATAGGGGTGGGAGTCCGCTTCGACGACCGGGTCACCGGCAAGCTCTCCGAGTTCGCTCCCAACGCCCGGGTTATACACATAGACATAGACCCGGCGGAGATAGGGAAGAACGTGGAGGCCCACATACCCATAGTGGGCGATGCCAAGACGGTTTTGAGGGAATTGCTCTCGGTGCTCCGGGAGATGAAGAGGGAACACCCGGCCCCGGACCGGCGGGAGTGGAACGCCCAGATAGAGGAGTGGAAGAAGAGGTATCCCTACACCTACGACCGTTCCGGTCCAGGACTGAAGCCCCAGTACGTGGTGGAGAAACTGTACGAGCTGACCGGCGGCGAGGCCATCATCTGCACCGAGGTGGGACAGAACCAGATGTGGGCCGCCCAGTTCTACAAGGTGGACAGGCCCCGTCACTTCATCTCCTCCGGGGGGCTCGGCACCATGGGATTCGGCTTCCCGGCGGCCATAGGCGCTCAGCTGGGCAGGCCGGGAGAGCTGGTCATCGACATAGCCGGCGACGGGAGCTTTCTCATGAACTCCCAGGAGCTGGCCACCGCCGTCCTGGAGGGGGCGCCGGTCAAGGTGGCCATCCTCAACAACGGTTACCTGGGCATGGTCCGCCAGTGGCAACAGCTGTTCTACCAGAGGAATTACTCGTGTTCCTGCCTGCAAAGGGAGAGGCGTTGCCCCGACTTCGCCGCCTTGGCCCGGGCCTACGGGGCGAAGGGGATCACCGTGGAGGAGCCCGAGGGGGTGGAGGCGGCCATCCGCGAGGCGCTGGAGGCGGACTGCCCGGTGGTCATCGACTTCCACGTGGAGCCGGAGGAGAACGTCTATCCCATGGTGGCCCCGGGGGCGCCCCTCTACGACATGATCGGCGACCTGCTCTACCCGGTCGAGAAGGTGCACCCGGAGAAGGCGGAAGAGCCTTTCCTGTAAAAGGGGGTCGATATGAAGCACACCCTTTCCGTCTTGGTGGAGAACAAGCCCGGCGTGCTGGCCCGGGTGGCGGAGCTGTTCGCCCGGCGGGGCTTCAACATCGACAGCCTGGCGGTGGGGACCACCGAGCGGCCCGACATCTCCAGGATGACCATCGTGGTGGACGTGGAGGGCAGGTCCCTCGAACAGGTCCGGAAGCAGCTGCACAAGTTGATAAACGTCATCGAGATAGTGGACCTGGACCCGGAGGAGTCGGTCTCCCGGGAGCTGGTGCTGGCCAAGATCCGGGTGACCCCCGAGACCAGGTCGGAGGTGATCGAGATAGTGGACATCTTCCGGGGTAACATCGTGGACGTGTCCCGGGAGAGCCTGATAGTGGAGGTCACGGGTTCCTCCCGCAAGCTGGCGGCTTTCGAGGACCTGATACGCTCCTATGGGATCAAGGAGTTGGTGAGGACGGGCAAGGTCGCCTTGCCCAGGGGAAGATAAGCACGGACTCAGGAGGAGGCCATGACGGAGATCTATTACGACGCCGATGCCGACCTGGGACTTCTCAGGGGAAAGAAAGTGGCGGTCCTGGGTTTCGGGAGCCAGGGCCACGCCCACGCCCTCAACCTGCACGATTCCGGGGTGGATGTGATAGTGGGCCTGCGCCCGGGCAGCCCTTCCCGGGAGAAAGCGGAGAAGGCGGGCCTCCGGGTCATGGACATGGCAGAGGCAGCCCGGGAGGCGGACCTGGTGATGATGCTGGTGCCCGACCAGCACCACAAGGAGGTTTACGAGCAGTGCGTGAGAGGGGCCTTGAAGGAGGGCGACGCCCTCTTCTTCGCCCACGGTTTCAACATCCATTACCGGCAGGTGATCCCGCCCGAGTGGGTTGACGTGGTGATGGTGGCTCCCAAGGGTCCGGGCCACATGGTCCGCCGCATGTTCCAGCAGGGGAGCGGGGTCCCGTCCCTGGTGGCCGTGCACCAGGACTACACCGGCAGGGCGCTGCAGCTGGGGCTGGCCTACGCCAAGGGGCTGGGGGCCACCCGGGCAGGGGTCATCCGCACCACCTTCGAGGAGGAGACGGAAACGGACCTGTTCGGCGAACAGTGCGTCCTGTGCGGCGGGGTCACCGAGCTCATCAAGGCCGGGTTCGACACCCTGGTGGAGGCAGGCTACCAGCCGGAGGTCGCTTACTTCGAGTGCCTGCACGAGCTGAAGCTCATCGTGGACCTGATCTACGAGGGCGGCATCGCCCGCATGCGGGATTCCATCAGCGACACCGCTGAGTACGGCGACATGACCAGGGGCAAGAGGATCATCGACGGAAGGGTCCGCGAGGAGATGAAGCGGATCCTGAGGGAGATTCAGACCGGGGAATTCGCCCGGGAATGGATCCTGGAGAACCAGGCGGGAAGGCCTTCCTTCAGCGCCCTTCGGCGGCTGGAGGCAAAGCACCCCATAGAAGAGGTGGGCAGGAAACTGCGCTCCATGATGAGCTGGCTTCGGGAGAAGGAGTCTTAGGAGCAAAGAGTGCATCCGGGACTCATGGCGATCGAGCGTGACTGATGACCGGAGGAGGGGAGATGTTGAGAAAAGAGTATCTCATGACGCCGGGCCCGACCCCCATCCCGCCCCGGGTTTCCCTGACCGAGGCGGAGCCCATGATCCATCACCGCACGCCGGCCTACACCGAGGAGTTCGTGCGCCTGGTGGAGGGACTCAAGAAGGTGCTCTTGACCCAGAACGACGTGCTGGTTTTCGCCTCCTCCGGCACGGGCGCCATGGAAGCGGCGGTGGCCAACTGCTTCAGCCCGGGGGACCGGGTGCTGGTGGCGGTAGGGGGCAAGTTCGGTAAGCGTTTCGCCGAGATAGGGTCTGCCTACGGGCTGGAGGTGGTCGCCTACGAGTACCCCTGGGACGAGAGGGCAGATCCAGCCGAGATCGCCGCGCGGCTGGAGGTGGACCCGGAGATAAAGGGGGTGTTTCTCACCCACAGCGAGACCTCCACCGGCGTGGTGAACGACGTGCGGGCCGTGGGGGACGTGGTGAGGAACACCGGGGCCATCCTGGTGGTGGACTCCATAAGCGGTGCCGGGGCCCTGGAGATGCGCACCGATGAGTGGGGCGTGGACGTGCTGGTGGTGGGCTCCCAGAAGGCGTTCATGACCCCTCCCGGCCTGGCGGCGGTGGCGGTGAGCCAAAAGGCCTGGGAATTCGTGGAGAGGTCTTCCTCGCCCCGCTATTACTTCGATTTTCGCAAGTCGAAAAAGAAGATGGCGGAGAAAGAGCCCCAGACCCCCTTCACCCCCGCCATCAGCCTGGTCAGGGCGATGTCGGTGGCGGTGGAGATGTTGCTCAGGGAGGGTATGGAAAAGGTCTGGGAGAGGCACAGGATCCTGGCGGAGTGCTGCCGGGCCGCGGTGATGGCCCTGGGGCTGGAACTTTTCCCCAGGGATCTTACCGGGGCCTATGCCGTCACCGCCGTGAGGGTCCCGGAGGGGCTGGACGGCAGGGAGCTGGTCAGGCACATGAACCGCCGTCACGGCGTCATCTTGGCTGGGGGACAGGACCAGCTCAAGGGGAAGATTTTCCGCATCGGGCACGTCGGTTATTACAACTTCTTCGACCTGGTGACGGCCATCTCCGCGCTGGAACTGTCCCTGAGGGAGCTGGGTTCCGAGGTGCGGCTGGGGGCGGGGGTTGCCGCCGCCGAGGAGAGGTATCTCGAGTTCACCTCGGGAGAACGATAGACCATCCTGGTCGTAGGCGTGGATTTCGGATCTCGGGAGGTGCAGGGCCTTGGCGAAGGTGTTGGTCAAGGAGGAGATCGCGCCCGCGGGCGTGGAGCTCCTGCGAAAGGAGTTCGAGGTGGACTTCCGACCGGACATGGACCGGGAGGAGCTCCTCTCCTGTATCGGCAAGTACGACGCCCTGGTGGTCCGCAGCGGGACCAAGGTGGACGCCGAGCTCATAGAGGCGGCGAAGAATATGAAGGTGATAGGAAGGGCCGGGGTGGGCGTGGACAACATCGACGTGGAGGCGGCCACCAAGAGGGGCATAATGGTGATAAACGCCCCCCAGAGCAACATCATCTCCGCGGCGGAGCACACCATGGCCCTGCTTCTCGCCATGTGCCGGCATATCCCGGAGGCCGTCAATTCCCTGCGGGAGGGGAAGTGGGAGAGGAAGAAGTTCGAGGGCGTGGAGCTCTACCGGAAGGTCATGGGCATCATCGGCCTGGGGAGGATCGGGTCCCTGGTGGCCCAGCGGTGCCTGTCCTTCGGCATGCAGATCATCGCCTACGACCCCTATATCTCCAGCGAGCGGGCCCAGAAACTGGGAGTCGAGCTGGTAGATTCGCTGGACGAGTTGCTCTCCAGGGCCGATTTCATCAGCGTGCACCTGCCGAAGAACCCGGACACCTACCATTTATTGGGAAAAGAAGAATTTGCCAAAATGAAGGACGGGGTGAGGATCCTGAACGTGGCCAGGGGCGGGGTGGTCGACGAGGAAGCACTGCTCCAGGCCCTGGACGCGGGAAAGGTTGCCGCCGCGGCCCTGGACGTGTTCGAGGAGGAACCCCCCACCAGCATGGATCTGATCAGGCACCCCAGGGTGATAGCCACCCCCCACCTGGGCGCCTCCACCCAGGAAGCGCAGGACCGGGCGGGCGTGATGATCGCCGAACAGGTGGCCATGGCCCTGCGGGGAGAGTTCGTGCCCAACGTGGTGAACCTGCAGGTCAGGGCGGAGGTCGACGAGACCGTGCGCCAGTTCCTCCCCCTGGCGGAGAAGCTGGGAAGGCTCCTCACCCACTTGGTGGAGGGCCACGTGGAGGAGATCGAGGTGGAATACCTCGGGAACCTGGCCGGCCACGACACCGGGGTGCTGACCGTGGCGGTTCTCAAGGGCTTCTTCGAAAGGATAGTGTTCGAACCGGTCAACTACGTGAACGCCCCCGTCTTCGCCAGGGAGCGGGGCCTTTCGGTGAGGGAGAGCAAGTCGGAAAGCTCCAGGGATTACGTCAACCTGATCATGGTGCGGGGAAGGAGGGACGGCGACCAGGTGGCGGTGGGGGGAACGCTGGTAGGACTTTCCAACAGCGAGCGTTTCGTCCACGTGTACGAGTACGACATCGACCTGGCCCCGTCCCAGTACATGGCCTTCTTCCGCTACGTGGACGTGCCGGGCATGATAGGCAAGATCGGCACCATCCTGGGCGATCACAACATAAACATCGCCCACATGCAGGTGGGCAGGAAAAAGATAGGCGGGGAAGCGGTGATGGGCATAAACGTGGATCAGCCCATACCGGAGAAGGTCATGGACGAGATCAGGCGGATCCCGAACGTGAGGGACGGCAAGTTCATAGTCCTGTGGTGAGGGTATCCTGATAATGAGGCCCGTGGGATCTGGAGAACCGGGCACCGGAGAAAACTGAAGGCGGGAGGAATGAAAATGGCTCGAAGGATCTATATCTTCGATACCACCCTGAGGGACGGGGAACAGGCGCCGGGCATCAGCCTCAACGTCAGGGAGAAGGTGGAGATTGCCGAGCAGCTTGCCCGCCTTCAGGTGGACGTGATCGAGGCGGGGTTCCCGGTGTCCAGCCCGGGGGACTTCGAGGCGGTCAAGGCGGTGGCCAAGGCGGTGAAGGGGCCCGCCGTGTGCGCCCTGGCCCGGGCGGACAGGAACGACATCGACTGGGCCTGGGAGGCGGTGATGTACGCCGAGAGGCCCGTGATCCACACCTTCCTCTCCACCTCCGAGTATCACATGAAGTACCAGCTGAAGAAGACCCCGGAGCAGATCCTGGAGATGGTGAAGGACGCGGTGGCCTACGCCAAGAAATACGTGGAGAACGTGGAGTTCTCCGCCATGGACGCCACCCGGAGCGACCCCGAGTTCCTCTACCGGGTGTACACCGAGGCCATAAAGGCCGGGGCCACCGTGATCAACGTGCCCGACACGGTGGGCTACGCGTTGCCCGACGAGTTCGCGGGACTCATCCGGGGCATCCTGGACAACGTGATAGGCGTTGAGAACGTGGTGGTGAGCGTGCACTGTCACGACGACCTGGGGCTGGCGGTGGCCAATTCCATCGCCGCCGCCAAGGCGGGAGCCTCCCAGATCGAGTGCACGGTGAACGCCCTGGGCGAGAGGGCGGGCAACGCCTCCCTCGAGGAGATAGTCATGATAATCAACACCCGGAAGGACAACGTGGACCTGGAGTGCGGGGTGAACACCCGGGAGATCTACCAGTCCTCCCGACTGGTCAGCATGCTCACCGGATATCCCGTGCCGCCCAACAAGGCTGTGGTGGGCGACAACGCCTTCGCTCATGAATCCGGAATCCACCAGGACGGAGTCCTGAAACACCGCATGACCTACGAGATCATGAGGCCGGAGGACATCGGCCGGGTCGAGTCGGAGATCTTCCTGGGCAAGCACTCCGGCCGTCATGCCCTCAAGGCGAAGCTCGAGGAGATGGGCTTCTACCTCGACGACAGGGGGTTGGAAAGGGCCTTCATCCGCTTCAAGGAGCTGGCCAGCAAGAAGAAGGAGATCACCGTCAAGGACCTGGAGGCCATAGCGCTGGACGAGATAAGGACCATGGAGGAGCTGTTCCAGCTGGAGTACATGCAGTCCAGCTCGGGCACCGGGGCCATCCCCATAGCGGCGGTGAAACTCTCCCGGGAGGGTAGGAATTACGAGGCTACGGCCACCGGTGATGGCCAGGTGGACGCCGTCTGCAAGGCCATCCAGAAGGCCACGAAGGTTAAGGCCAAGCTTATCTCATACCAGGTCCAGGCCATAACCAAGGGCCTGGACGCCATGGGCGACGTCACCATCAAGCTGGACATCGAGGGCCACGAGGTGGTGGGAAGGGGCGTGAGTCCCGACATCATCGAGGCCAGCGCCAGGGCGTACCTCAACGCCATCAACCGCGGCATACAGAAGGGACTCCTGGAGAAGCAGAGGTTGGCCCAGCGGGCCAAGTCGGGAAAGACCCGCAAAGAGGGATGACCTCTTATCGGGCGAGGTTAAACCGGGATTCCCGTCGAATGACCATTAGCCTCTGAGGTCGTTAAGTCGAGGATGACGGGCAAAGGAAGGCGCGTCTACCAGGTCCCCGAGGAGACGGGTTAGGCGTATCGCTACGGAGGAGGACATGGGAAGCACCATCACCGAGAAGATCCTGGCTCACCACGCTGGGGTGGAGAAGGTGACGTCCGGGGAGCTGATCACGGCCCGGGTCGACCTGGCGCTGGCCAACGACGTCACCGCGCCCCTGGCCATCGAGGCCTTCAGGAAGATGGGCGCGGAGAGGGTGTTCGACCCGCGCAAGGTGGCATTGCTCCCGGACCATTTCGCCCCGGCCAGGGATATAGCCGCGGCGGAGAACTGCGCCCTGATGAGGCGGTTCGCCAGGGAACAGGGGATAGTCCATTACTACGAGGTGGGAAAAGTCGGCATCGAGCACGTGTTGGTTCCCGAGCAGGGCCTGGTGCTGCCGGGAGACCTGGTGGTGGGGGCCGATTCCCACACCTGCACCTACGGGGCCTTGGGAGCTTTTTCCACCGGGGTGGGGTCCACCGACCTGGCTATGGCGTGGGCCCTGGGAGAGATATGGCTCCGGGTGCCCAAGACGCTGAAGTTCGTGTACAAGGGTAGGCTCCGTCCCTGGGTCGGCGGCAAGGACCTCATCCTCTACACCATAGGAAAGATCGGGGTGGATGGAGCCCTTTACCGGGCCATGGAGTTCAGCGGGCCGGTGGTGGAAGAACTTTCCATGGACGCCCGGTTCACCATGGCCAACATGGCCATCGAGGCGGGTGCCAAGAACGGTATCTTCCACGTGGACGACGTGACCCGGGAGTGGCTGAAAGGAAGGGCTGAGAGGGAGTACCTGGAATTTTCCAGCGATCCCGACGCCGAGTACGAAAGGGTTTACGAGTTCGACGTGAGCGAGCTCGAGCCCCAGGTGGCGTTGCCCCACCTTCCGTCCAACGTTAAGCCGGTCACGGAGGTGGGGGAAGTGGAGGTGGACCAGGTGGTCATCGGGTCCTGCACCAACGGAAGGCTGGAGGACATGGAGGTGGCCTGGCGGATACTCAAGGGCAAGAAGGTCCATCCCCGGGTAAGGCTCCTGGTTTTCCCGGGAAGCCAGGAGATAATCCGGGAGATGGCTTCCCGGGGGTGGCTCGAGTCCCTGGTGGAGGCGGGCGCGGTGATCAGCCCTCCCACCTGCGGACCCTGCCTGGGCGGCCACATGGGCGTGCTGGCCGCGGGGGAGAGGGCCGTGTCCACCACCAACCGCAATTTCGTGGGCAGGATGGGTCATCGCGATAGCGAAGTGTACCTTGCCGGCCCGGCGGTGGCGGCGGCCACCGCGGTGCTGGGAAGGATAGCCCACCCGGAGGAGGTGGCGTGATGGAGTTCAGGACGGTGTTGGAGGGAAGGGCCTGGCGTTACGGGGCCAACGTGGATACCGACGTGATCATCCCGGCCCGCTACCTGACGTCCTACGATCCCGCCGAGCTGGGAAAGCACTGCCTGGAGGATCTGGACCCGGATTTCGCGAGCCGGGTGCGGCCCGGGGACATGGTGGTGGCCGAGGAGAACTTCGGTTCCGGCTCTTCGCGGGAACACGCGCCCCTTGCCCTGAAGGGCTGCGGGGTCTCGTGCGTGATCGCCTCGTCCTTTGCCCGGATCTTCTACCGTAACGCCATAAACGTTGGGCTTCCCATCCTCGAGTGCCCGGAGGCCGTGGCGGACATCAGGACCGGGGACCCGCTGAGGGTGGATCTGGAAAGGGGCACCATTGAGAACCTGAGAACCGGCAGAACTTTCCAGTCAACCCCCTTCCCGGAATCCGTCAGGAACATCATCGAGGCGGGAGGGCTGGTCGAATACGTGAGGCGAAAATTGAAGGAAGGCTCGAAGTAGGCCCCTTCGGTTTCTGTGTGGCACCCGGAAAAGGAGAGCGAGGAGCGGAGGATGTACAGGATAGCTGTGATACCTGGCGATGGCACCGGGCCCGAGGTGGTCCGGGAGGGAGTGAAAGTGCTGGAGGCCGCGGCGGATTCGTGCGGCTTCGATTACCAGGCGGACTTCTTCGATTTCGGGGGGGAGAGGTATCTTCGGACCGGCCTCACCCTGACCGACGAGGAATTGGAGCAGCTAAAGGGTTATGACGCCATATTCCTGGGGGCCATCGGCCATCCGGACGTCAAGCCGGGCATCCTCGAACAGGGGATACTGCTGAAGATCCGTTTCGGCCTTGACCAGTACATCAACCTTCGCCCGGTGAGGCTCTACCCGGGCGTGGATTGTCCCCTGAAGGACAAGGGACCGGAGGACATAGACTTCGTGGTGGTCCGGGAGAACACCGAGGGCCTTTACGCCGGGAGCGGGGGTTTCCTGCGCAAGGGGACTCCTCACGAGGTGGCCATCCAGGAGAGCGTCAACACCCGCATGGGGGTGGAGCGCTGCATCCGCTACGCGTTCGAGTACTGTCGCAGGAGGAACAAGAAGAAGAAGTTGACCCTCTGCGGGAAGACCAACGTCCTGACCTACGCCTGGGACCTGTGGGAGCGCACGTTCCACGAGGTGGCCGCCGAGTACCCGGACGTGGAGACGGATTACGCCCACGTGGACGCCATCTGCATGTGGTTCGTGAAGAACCCCGAGTGGTTCGACGTGGTGGTCACCGACAACATGTTCGGGGACATAATCACCGATCTCGGCGCCATCATCCAGGGGGGCATGGGTATAGCCGCCGGGGGAAACATCAACCCCGGGGGCACTTCCATGTTCGAGCCCATAGGGGGCTCGGCGCCCAAGTACACCGGCAAGGGCGTCATCAATCCCCTGGCCGCCATCTGCGCCGTGCAGATGATGCTCTCCCACTTGGGCGAGGAGGAGGCGGCCGACCGGGTGGAGCGGGCGGTCATGAAGGTCTGTGCCCGCGACATCAAATCCCTGTCGGCCGGGAAGATGGGCATGTCCACCTCGGAGGTGGGAGACCGTGTCGTAGAATATGTCAGGGAAGGATGACCTCAGACCTTGGCGCTCGTGGAGTTTTGCAATGCTGCCGGGGACCGGGAAGGATGAGGAAAGGAGCGTAGATGCCGATACCGAAAGTTGACAAGATCTGGATGGACGGTAAGCTCGTTGACTGGGACCAGGCCCAGGTTCACCTTCTCACCCATTCCCTTCATTACGGTTCCGGGGTCTTCGAGGGGATAAGGGCCTACGAGACCCCGAGAGGGGCAGCCGTTTTCCGGCTGGTGGACCACCTGAAAAGGCTGTTCCGTTCCGCCGCCATATACAAGATGGAAATCCCTGCCACGCTGGAGGAACTGGTGGAGGCCACCAAGCTGGTCATCAAGGCCAACGGGCTCAAGAGCTGTTACATAAGGCCCATAGCCTTCCGGGGTTACGGGGAGATGGGCCTTAACCCCCTGGGGGCGCCGGTCAACGTCGCCATAGCGGTGTGGCCGTGGGGCGCATATCTTGGAGAGGAGGGCATAAAGCACGGCGTGAGGGCGAAGATCTCGTCTTTCCGCCGCAACGATTCCAACGCCATACCCACCGCCGCCAAGGCCTGCGGTCAATACCTCAATTCCATCCTGGCCAAGATGGAGGCGGTGGAAGCCGGCTACGACGAGGCGATTCTTTTGAACATGCACGGTTACGTGGCCGATGGCGCCGGGGAGAACATCTTCGTGGTGAAGAAAGGCGTCCTCTATACCCCGCCCACCTCGTCGGGAGCCCTGGAAGGTATTACCAGGGATTCCGTGATGCGTATCGCGGAAGACCTGGGCATCCCCTGTTACGAGCGGGACCTGGTGAGGACAGACCTTTACCTCGCGGACGAGGCCTTCTTCACCGGCACCGCTGCCGAGGTGGTCCCCATAAGGGAGGTGGACGACAGGTTCATCGGCGAGCCGGGACCGGTCACCAGGAAAATCCAGGAGAAGTTCTTCAGCATCGTCAAGGGGTTGGAAGAGGATTACGACCACTGGCTGGAATACGTCGACTGAGGTAGAACTCGTCTCCCGGAAGGCCTTTTGGACTTCCAAAGGAAAGGAGTTGTTACGGGATCATGGATAGAGAAGGGGGTGTGAAGCTCTACGATACCACCCTGCGCGACGGAGCCCAGAGAGAAGGGCTTTCCCTTTCCGTGGAGGATAAGCTGAAGATCCTGCACCGTCTCGACGATTTCGGTATCCACTACGTGGAATGCGGTTATCCCGCCTCGAACCCCAAGGACGCCGAGCTCTTCCGCCGCCTCAGGGAGATAGAGCTGAAGAGGGCCATCCCGGTGGCCTTCGGGGCCACCCGGCGGGCGCTGGTGGGGGCGGACAAGGACAAGGGGCTGGAGGAACTCCTGAGGGCGGAGACCCCGGCGGTGTGCCTGGTGGGCAAGACCTGGGATCTCCACGTGAGGACAGCCCTTCAGACCCAGCTGGACGAGAACCTGTTCATGATCTCCGATTCGGTGGAATTCGTGAAAAGGCATGGCAGGGAGGTCTTTTACGACGCCGAGCATTTCTTCGATGCCTACAAGTCCAATCCCCGGTATGCGATAGACACCGTTCGGGCGGCGGTGGAGGCAGGAGCGGACTGGGTTTGCCTGTGCGATACCAACGGGGGCACTCTCCCCTGGGAGATCGCTGGTATCATCGAGGAGGTGCGGGACAGAATCCCGGTGCCACTGGGCATCCATGCCCACAACGACAGCGGATGCGCCGTGGCCAACAGCCTGTTAGCGGTTAAAGAGGGGGTGTC